>NZ_JBHZDH010000013.1:81263-108306 GCF_042755925.1 Lysinibacillus sp. NPDC059133
GAATTTCTGATCCACCAGCAATTTCATTTAACTCTTCATTAGTAATAGGTTCAAAAGCTTTAAAATTTTTTTTCATCGTTATTTCTCCCTTAATTTAAATTTTGATTGATATTTTTTTACAGTTAATATAATATATGGGTGTAGGGTGTTTCTGGTAATAGCTTATCATTATTGTAAAAAAAAGTAAAATAATAATTTAAAAAGGGTGAAGAAAAATGTCGAAAGAACTTATGAAAACTGCTGGTGATATTTACAAAGAACTTGAGGATGCATCATTAGAAACTATTTATGGTGGAGTAGAAACTAAAAAAATATCTCAAGGAAACGATGGTAAATGGTGCACATTAACGTGGGAATGTAGTATTTGTCCTACGAAAACTTGTTGGACTTGTTAATTAGTTAATTAATAGTTTTAACAAAATAATAGAACAAACCTCCCTTTTATAGGGAGGTTTGTATATTTATATAGAAGGAGAATTTATATGCAATTTGCTACCTTATATGGTATTACTGAAAAAAATTTCTCTGAATCTACTAAGAGAGACAGTCAATTTGAAGAGACTATTAATCTTTTATCTAAAGGCAAAATCACAGAATTTAGCAACTTACTTAAAGATAAATTTAATTTTGACTTAGATGATATTAAAAAGAAATATAATAGTAATGATTATGTCAAAAATTCGGATTCCGAAAATTTAGAATTTCATATTAAAGAAATTTTAGAATCAAAAGTATTCAATAAAGATAAAGATACTACTTTGAATTTGTATTCCTTCTCAAGAAAATTTTCTTATTTCTTTATAAGTAATATATCTAATTTAACTAAAGAAATTTTATTTAATACACAATATGTTAAAGATGTAAATATTCTAAAAGAAAAATTAGAAGAAAATTTTCGGGAAAAAGTGATGAAGATTGCATATAGGACATTAACTTTAGAAATTAACCGTCTACGATTAGAACGTTTATTTTCTTCAGAAAATGAAAATGAGCAGTTTGAAGAATATTTAAAAGATTATGTTTGCACAGATGAATATTATTATGTGCTATATAATCGATACCCATTATTATTCAAGTTGATAATTCAAGAAGCAATTAAAACATGGCACTATCTAGAGTTCTTTTCAGAATCATACTTGAAGAATATAGATTCTTTGAAAAATGTACTTAATGTAGTTGAGTCACCTAAAATTTCCCATTTGGAACTTGGTCAAGGTGATAGTCACAATAATGGTCAAACTGTTATAAGCGTCCACTTTGATAATGAATTGCGCTGTTACTTTAAACCTAGAGATGGTGAAATTGATAAATTATATCAAAATATACTAAAAGAATTTAATAGATTTATCGGGGAAGAAAACTTTTTAAAATCATATAATTTACTTTCAAATGCGGATCACTGCTGGGTTCAATCAGTTTCGTATACACCTTTAAGTTCTCATTCAGAAGCCAATGAATTCTATTATAAACTGGGGATTCACATGGCTTTATTATATGTTCTTAATGCAGTAGATTTCCATTCAGATAATCTTATTGCAAGTGGAAAGGACCCTATTCTAATTGATTTAGAAAGTTTGTTTAATGTTCATAAGAATAATCTTATTGAAAATGCAACGAATATCACCACATTTAAATTAAATGCTTCTGTAAGATCAATTGGGTTATTACCTTTTGTATTTGGAGATAATAATAATACAGATATTAGTGGAATTGGTAGAAAAGGGGAAACTAAGTCTTTTATAAAAATACCGACTATAGTAAATCAAAAAACTTCTAAAATGTCTATTACTAGAGAATATTTAGATATTGGGGAGTCTAAAAACCATCCAAAATATAAGGATGAATATTTAGATGAAACAGAGTATATAGAAGATGTCTGTCAAGGTTTTATAAAAGGATATACATTTGCTAAAGAGAAGAGAAATTTAATAATTAGTCTAGTCAAAGAAAATATCACAAAAATTAAAATTAGGCATATTGTTAAACCTACTATGTACTATTCAAATCTTTTAGATTTAAGTTATCATCCAGTCTTTATGACAAACCAGATTGACAGAGAAATGTTCTTTACTAAATTATACACAGATGACTTGGATGGAAAAGTATTAAAAGAAGAATATAAAGATCTTATTAATCAAGAGGTACCTTATTTTTATTATTACCTACACAAAAAGAGCATGTATTCTTCATCTGTAAATAATAACAAAGAAATAAATAGTTATTTTGATAATTCTCCCTTAGATTTTTGGATAAATAAAGTGAGTAGTTTATCCGATCAAGATATGAAATTTCAAATTAGTCTAATAAAAGGGTCCTTAATAAAAGAAGAAATAAAAAGACCTTCTAAGGATCAGGAAGTAGACCAAGAGTTTATAAATCAACTAAATAATTTTTCAATAGATAATATTAATAATAAATTAATATGGAAATCTACTGAAATTGGAGAGTATTTATATTCTATTTCTGATAAATATAAAAACACGTATAGTTGGATATGCTCTACAGTAATAGAACATGTTGAGTCTAAAAAATGGCATGTTGCTGCTATGGATGATTGTTTATATGACGGACTATCAGGTATGAGTTTTTATTATTTATGGCTCGGTAAAGTAACTGGAAACCAAAAGTATCATAATATAGCTTCAAGTATTTTGGAAGATATTTATCAACGGAATCGAATAGAAGTAAATAGATCCTTAGGAGCTTTTGATGGAATATATTCAGTAATTTATCTTTTAATTAATTTTTATAAGGTTACTGGAGATGAGATTTATATAAAACGTGCCTTAAATTTATGTGAAAACCACCAAGATAAAATTAAGACAGATAAAGTATATGACATTATTAGTGGTTCGGCAGGTATATTAGTAGTTTTAGTAGAATTGTATAAATGTACTTCTAGTGAGTTAGTTAAAAGTTTAATGATGGAATGTAAAAATCATTTAATTAAGAACGTACATACTATTAATGATAAAGAAGTTGGCTGGATCGGTGTTGAAAATAACCCGTTATCTGGATTTTCGCACGGGAGTGCAGGAATTGTATATGCATTAGATCAGTATCGTCAGCTTTTGGGTGATGATGATTTAGAATTAAAGCAAATAATAGAGAAAGCTTTATATTTTGAAGAAAAGCAGAGAGAAGGATTAATATGGTTCGACTTAAGAGAGCATGATTTAAATATAGACTATCATATACCATACGCATGGTGTCATGGTTCTCCGGGTATTTTATTAAGTCGTTTGTTTTTATCAAAGGATTATAACGTAGATTTAAGTGTGAATAGCAAAATGATTGCAAAAGATATCTTGGAAAATGGTTTCAAGAGGAATCAAAGCGTATGTCATGGCGACTTAGGAAACGCGATGATTTTAAAGGAGTATTCTAAATCCACTAAAGATGAGTATTGGTCGAATATTTCAAAATTAATAGCTGGAATGATTGTAGAAAACAGAGAACCATCTGACTACAGATTAGGATTAGGCCTAGAATTAGACGTGGAGACGCCAGAATTAATGGTGGGTTTATCAGGTATAGCATATGCTTTATTATTTCTTTCATCTGATGAAGTACCAAATATTTTAATTTTAGAAACATAAATTAAAATAGAAGGATTCAAAGAGCTAGCCTCTTTTAATTTACAGAGGCCTTTTCATATTAAGTTCTATAAAAATAAGAGGTTGAGAAAATTGAGAAAAAAAACTCCAGTAATTCTACAGAGAAACAAATATGATTGTGGTTATGCTTGTCTAGCGATGTTATTTAGCTATGATGATAGTAAAATTTCCTCAAATATGTTACTTACTGAAGAAAAATTTAGAGCTGGTAGAGATGGTGTAACTTTACTAGAGCTTAAGAGAATTTCTAAAAAATTTAATGCTGAACTATCAGTTTATAAAGTAGACAATATTAAAGAATTTATACAGCAAAGAAAAGTAATAGAGCCTATAATGATTCATTGGAAAAATAATCATTTTATTATCATTACAAAAATACGCAATAATAAAGCAGAAATAATCGATCCAGAAATAGGAATATCAGAAATTAGTTATGAAGAATTAATGCTGCATTATTCAGGATTTGTGGCGACCTTAAAAAAGAATAGTAGAAATAAAGAAGTATTCATAAAAGAAAAGCATTATACCAAGAAGTTATTTGAATTAGTTGTTGAATTCAAAAAATATATTTATATAGTTATTTTTCTATCATTTTTATATCAATCATTAAATTTATTATTTCCGTTTATGACACAATTTTTAATAGATACGTATACGAATAATAAATCATTTAACATTAGTATAAAAGCATTTTTAATTAGTATAGTAACTATTTTTATAATTTATTTTATGCTTCATTTATTAAGAATATTTTTTATTACAAAAACCCAATTAGTAATAAATTCTACTATGACTTCAAAGTTTATTGATAAATTATTCAAACTTCCACTTTCTTTTTATGATCGTAGTTCTGCTGGGGATATTGCAAGTAGAATTAATAATATTACAATGATTAGAGAAATAATATCTAGTCTTACCACTACTTTACTCTTAGATATAACATTAGTTGTAATCTATAGTATAGTATTAGTCAAATATTCCGTCACTTTATCTGTAGTAGTATTTACTGCAGTATTAATTCAAATTATTTTAGTGAAAATATTGTTACCTAAAATTTCTATTTTTACAAATCAAGAGGTTGCTGGTCAAGCCGCATTCCAGACAGATTTGTTTGAAGTTCTTAGATCGATTAATTATATTAAAACTATAGGCGTGAACACTGAAATAAAAAAGAAATTAAACGATACATTTCAGAATCAACTGCGTAATTTTGCTAAGAGAATGAATTTATCTGCAGTCCTAGGTGGATTGTCGAGCTCAATTAATTTAATCTTACCTGTGGCTCTATTGTTTTTAGGACTACAATATGAAAATGAAATAGGGCTTTCTTTGGGTCAAATAGTAGCGTTTTCTACAATGTCCATGAATTTACTATCACCAATTAGTTCAATAATTGGGAGCTTAGAATCTATAAAATTAGTGGAAGAGGTATATTTGAGAATAGACTCTGTATTAGAGGAAGAGGAAGAAAAATCTAATTTAAATCCCAAGGTTCATATCGATACAATTAACAAAGATATTGTTTTAGAAGATATTTCTTTTGGGTATAGTGGAAAGAATATTCTTCATAATATTAATCTATGTATCAAGCCCGGAGAAAAGTATTTAATTAAAGGGACAACCGGAGTTGGTAAGACAACTTTATTTAAGATTATTGCAGGACTGTATGAGCCAACAGTCGGAAGCATAAAATATGGAATTCATCCTTATGATGACTTAAAAATAATGGATCTGAGAAAAAATATTGGATTTATCACTCAAGAAGTATCTTTATTTAATGGGACTATAGAAGATAATATTCGCTTCTATAATAATAATGTTTCATCTTCGGATATTGTACATGCTGCAAAAATGGCATGCATCCATGAAGAAATCATTAAATTTCCAATGGGGTATAATACAGTGTTAGGAGACAATGGAGCAACGATATCAGGTGGACAAAGACAGAGATTATCAATTGCAAGAACCCTTGCCGCTAATCCTGAAATGTTATTAATAGATGAAGGCACAAGTAACCTAGATATTGATACTGAGGAAGCAGTAATTAAAAATTTATTTGCTACTAACAAAACAATACTATTTATTTCACATAGACATAAAAATATCGATGGTGTAAATCATATTTATAAACTTGATAATGGATTGTTGCAAAAAGAAAAAGAATACTCACTTCAATAATTAGTTTTTAAATATAGTCCTCGTAATATTATTTACGTGGACTATATTTTGGAGAGGGGAGATAAAAATGGATTGTGGAATGCTAAAACATCTAAACTTAGTAATTATTGAAGATAATGAAGATATTTGCGAATTTTTACAAGACTTCTTCTCTAATTACTTCAAAAGTGTCATTTGTTTTAAAGATGGAACATGTAACTTATCAATATTTAATGGTGTACATATTGTAATACTGGACATTATGTTACCATTCGAGGATGGATTTAGTTTATGTTCCAGGATAAAATTACAAAATCCGGAATTGCCCATTATTTTCTTAACAGCTAAAAATAATATAGACGATAAAATAAAGGGAATAACCATGGCTGATGACTATCTGGTAAAGCCCTTTGACCCATTGGAATTACTAGCTAGAGTAAACTCTATAGCAAACAAAAAATATCATTCTATTATTGAAATTAAACATTTACTATTTAATATGCAAACCAAAAGATTACATAATAAACTTAATAATGAAGAGATATCATTAACTGATAAACAACTAAATCTATTTTTATATTTCATTCATAATAAAAATATTAACCTTTCAAAAGAACAAATTATGTCTTATTTGTGGGAAAATTATAGTACTTATGGGAATTTGTCGGTGCATATAAAGCATTTAAGAGATAAAATTGAAATTGACCCTCAAAACCCAACTATTATAGAAACAATATATGGTTATGGTTATCGTTTAAATTATTAACCTTGATTGGAATGAGAAAAGGTGAGTTTTAGAAGAAAATATAAATTATTCTTATATTTATCCTTAATAAGTATGCCACTTTTGTTTTTAATATCAAATTACCTTTTTTACTTATTTTTCTTAATTAGTAATTTTTTCTTGAAGGGATATTCTAGATTTAACTCTGGAGATGCATATCCATATATTATAATACTCTTTTTATGTATAGTTTTTTTATACGGTTATTTATCATCAAAAGTAATTGATAAGCTAACAGATGATATTAATAATATTAGAGATGTGATTGATAACATTTACAGCAATTCTAAAATACCCGTTAAGCTTCCCGTTAAAGGGGAAGATGAAATATCAAAACTTAGTTTAGCAATAAATAGGCTACTAGATAGATTAATCTATAATCAATTAAAGATTGCTCAACAAGAAAAACTAAGAAAAGAATATATGAATCAATTATCTCACGATATTAGAACGCCTTTATCAGTAATAAAAACCCAACTGTATTATATTGAGAATGAAAAAAATCTTCCACAAGCCATCCAAAAAATTAATTATAATATTAACTATTTAACTAAATTAATTGATCATATGTATGATGAAACTTTTATAAAACAAGAAGATGTAGACATTCCTTTAATAGAAGAAAATATTCAAGAAATTATATTGGAATCACTAAAGAAATGGAATTATTTATTTAAGAAAGAAAACATAACAATTCATAACAATATTAATCATTTAATAGTTTGGAAAATCGATAAATTATGGTTTGAAAGAATTTTAGATAATATCTTCCAAAACATTGTAAATCATGCATCAGATAGCGATAAAATTATAATTAATTATGTACCTTCAAACGGGGAAGTACACGAATGTATATCTATTATAGATTTTGGATCAGGTTTTGATTTTGAACAGGAAATGCGTAAAAATGAGAATACAGGTCTCAAAATTATAAATAATGTTTCAGAAAAAATAGGTATTACCGTAAATTATACTTCTTCCAACAAAGGTACTCAAATACAGATGTTTAGAAAGTTAATTTAATCTATTATGAAGTTTCGCTCGCATAGGTTAACTAATGTTTATCAAGCATTAATATAGTTTCGTTTAAATGAGCCTCCAAACGAAACTGTAGTTTCATGATAGGTCACGCAAAATTTGCATCCATAAGCCAAAATAATATGGAGCGCTGTGGATTAAAGATGGCTTATACAAAAAGTATATGGACAGAAGTAAAATAAACGGTTACTAAAGGTGGAAGGGGATTCTATGCTTGAAATAGAATAAGTAATTGATGCTTTTATAAAGGAGATGGATAGATGAATCGTTTAAATTTAATTACATTGGGTGTAAAAGATATGGTCGAGTCTCTTAGATTTTATAGAGAGGGTATGGGATTTGAAGTAATTGTTTATGGTGAAGAAACAAATCCAGATGTTATTTTCTTTAATAATGGAGGAACAAAAATCTCACTGTTTCCGATTGACCGTTTAGTAAAAGATATAAACGAAGCAAATCCACCAGCAATCGGCAATGGCTTTAACGGGATTACACTTGCTTATAACGGAAAGTCCAAAGAAGAAGTCGATCAAGTGTTTGAATTAGCTAAAAAGGCCGGAGCGAAAATTGTGAAAGAGCCGGAGACTGTATTCTGGGGAGGCTATAGTGGCTATTTTCAAGACCCAAACGGCTACTATTGGGAAGTTGCTTATGGGGACATGTGGCAGTTTGATGAAAATGATATGTTGATTATTAAAAAATAACTGAAAAGATAGACGTATTTGGGGAATCCAAATACGTTTTTTGATGGTTAGCTTGTTTTATCGAGAAATAATTTGATTTTATCGATGGACTTTTAAAGTTATCACCCAACTTTTTGATATATTACCCAACTTTTAAAATTTATCGCCCAACTTTTTAGTTTTATTACCAAACTTTTAAAATTTATCACCTAACTTTTTAATTTTATCGACATACCCAGCTTTAGATGTGATTTATTAAATGACTCTCTCACTTTACGGACAATGATTGAGTACAAATCTATGAAATCGTATAATACGAATATGTTTCGGAATAACATTTATTTCTAAAATTTAGTATGGATTGGGAGGATTACCATTGTATCGCATATTGTACATAGAAGACGAAAAAGAGATTGGTCAATGGGTGACAAAGGATTTAACGGAAAGAGGATACGAGGTTACATGGCTCGAATCCGGGGAAGAGGTCGATCAGCATATAGCTTTTAAAGATATTGCTATATTGGATGTGATGCTGCCAGGCTTAGATGGCTTTTCAATTGGCAAAAGAATTAAGCGAGAAAATAAAGAAATCCCGATTTTAATGCTGTCAGCGCGAACAGCTGTAGAGGATAAAATAGAGGGCCTTAACTTCGCAGATGATTATTTAACGAAGCCATTCCACCCAGATGAACTTATAGCTCGTGTGGAGGTTTTACTAAGAAGATATCAAAAGAATGATGATATTTTAGATCTGCAGCATTTAAAAATTTATACGAAAGATATGCGGATTATCAACAAGCAGACGGATGAAGAAATTCAATTAACAGGTAAGCAATTCTATCTATTACAGTATTTTATTCGCCACTTAAATCAAATTTTAACGAAGGAACAGCTTTATGAAGGTGTTTGGGGTGAAAGTTACATAGAAGGCGATAAAACATTAATGGTGCATATTCGATACTTAAGAGAAAAAATAGAAATAAATCCAGCTAAGCCGACGATTATTGAAACTATACGCGGCATTGGATATAGGGTGAAACAATGAAATTTTTCCGATCTTTATTAGCAAAGTATATGCTTATAATACTGCTCGCTATTTCTATTGTTCAAATAGCCTATCTCGTCATACCTCTTTTTGTTTTAGGGATTGCCCAAGATGGACAAGATGATCTTTCGAATAGAGCAGAGATTGAGAGTAAAGTAGAGGGGAAATGGCATGCAGAGGCTAAAGGTATAAAAAATGTTACAGAGGAAGAAATTGTTCAGCACTTTGAAAGTTGGAAAAAACAATACCCTAAAGCATCTATGTTTTGGGTAAGTGAGGATGGTAGATTGCTCACAACATTGAATGTGACGGAGCAGTTGCCATCAAAATGGACACCAGCATTTACTACAAAATTTATAAAAGAGCGTTATGGTGGGGATCCATTTACCGTCATTGCCTTTTTAGGTGAGAATGAATCAAATGGGTTTATCGTTTTTGAGATTACTAAAGAAGTGTTTAAGCCACCAATTAGGAATGTTTATGAAAAATATGGAGCATTCGTATTTTTCGGTGTTATTGCGATTATTTTATTTTACATTATAGTCTCTTTTTTATTTTTCAGAGGGATTCGAAAACGGCTATTGCACCTTCAGGAGGCAATGGAAATTCGAGATGTTGATGGCTTGCCTATTGAAACGAAGGTCAAGAAAAAGGATGAAATCGGTCAGCTTGAACATAGCTTTAATCGCATGGTATGTGAGCTTAGGGAAAGTAAGAATCGTGAGCAGAAGGAAGAACAGCTAAGACGTGAACTAATTGCTAATTTATCACATGATTTACGAACGCCATTAACGAAAATACGAGCGCAATCTTATTCAATTAGTAAAGAGGCATTATCAGAGGATGGGCAATTGGCGATTAAGGCAATGGAAACGTCGATTGTTAATATTGACGCTTTAATAGAAAATTTAATGTCTTATACATTGCTGACGGCTAGTAAATATAAATTTGAGGCGAAAGATATCAACGTTATTCGTTTTGTGCGTGAGCAAATGACTACATGGTATCCGGTGTTTGAAAAGGAAGGCTTTGAAATCGATATTGTGCTACATCCATTTGAGAAAAATGAATGGCAAGTGGATCCGATTTGGCTTGGGCGTATATTCGATAATTTATTTCAAAATATTTTACGCCATGCGAATAGTGGGAAATATATTGGCGTAGAAACCGAATCAACGGAACATTATGATGCATTTATCATAAAGGATCAAGGAAATGGAATGAAAAATGAATCCAATGCCAAAGGTGCCGGTATCGGCTTATCGATTGTTGATATAATGGTGAAGGGCATGAATTTAGACTGGGATATTGAGTCCAGCGAATCTGGCACCAAGATTAAAATTAAACACTACAAATAGAATAATTCGTGAAGCATGTTAAGGCATGCTTCATTTCAGTAATTGTCCAAACAGTATGCCAGCAAAGCTTATGGCATGCTGTTTTTTTGATTCATAATCCATGCAGATTCATATGGAAAAGCATAGAGCCTTACCATAGCGTGGGATTTCCGTTCCGACTGGGCGCTTTGTTGCTGCCGCTTCGCTTTCGCGCAGAGCAGAGCTTCCTGGGGGCGTCCGATGAGCCGCTTCACTCGCGTTGCTCGCTCCAGGGTCTCGGGCCAACACGATGTTGGTCACGAAGGCGTTATCACAGGACGTGATGTTTTTAGCCTTCGTTCCTCTATTGCTGATCCCCAAGGAGTCGACCAGTCTCCACTCCAATCCAATCAACTTATATAAAGCGTCTTTTTTAAACAAAATTTAAACTTGAACCTTACCTGTTTTTAACCTTCATTGCTTATGATAATTACAGAGGTGAGGACAATGGAATATATCATACAAACAGAAAATTTATCAAAGAGCTTTGGTAAAGAGCAAGCTGTATCAAATATAAATTTAAAAATACGCAAAGGTGAAATATACGGATTTTTAGGACCGAATGGAGCGGGAAAAACTACGACGATTCGTATGCTTCTTGGATTAATGAAGCCAACTTCTGGGACCATTAAAATCTTCCAAAAAGATTTAACGAAGGAACGAATTAATATTTTAGCAAAGGTTGGTTCATTAGTAGAGAATCCTTCTTATTATCCACATTTGACGGCCTATGAAAATTTAGAAGCGTTAAGAAAAATTTTAGGCGTACCGAAGTCACGCATCGATGAAGTATTAGAAATTGTTCGTTTGAAGGATGCTGCAGATAAAAAAGTTAAAGGCTTTTCTCTTGGGATGAAGCAGCGTTTAGGTATTGCTTCGTCCCTGTTACATAATCCTGATTTACTTATATTAGATGAGCCAACGAATGGTCTTGATCCATCTGGTATTATCGAAATCCGTAATTTGATTAAACGACTACCTGCAGAATATGGAATGACGATTATTATTTCAAGCCATCTATTATCTGAAATAGATCAAATGGCTACGCAAGTGGGCATTGTGACAAAGGGGAAAATGATTTTCCAAGATTCAATTGAAGCAATGCGTAGATTTGCTCAGCCAAAGGTAGTAATTAAGGTGAGTGATAGTGAGAAGGGCTGGCGTTCACTAGTTGCAAATGGCATTAAGGCAGAACATAAGGATGACCTCATTTTATTTGATGAATGCTCAGACGAAAAGGTAGCAGATATTGTACAAATCCTTGTACAAGAAGGTATTTCGGTTTATCGAGTAGAGGAAGAGAAACGATCTTTAGAGGAGATCTTCCTTCAAATGACAACAGGAGAGCAAGCGCTATGATAGGAAAACTGTTAACTTCTGACTTTTTGAAAATTAAACGCAAAGGATTATGGTTTTTAACAGCTTTAGGACCAATAGGTGTTGTTGCTCTACAAATGGTGAACTATGGCGTAAGGAAGGACTATTTGTTAGAGCAAAGCGAGGACGATTGGGGTTTCTATTTATTAAATGTTCATTCATTTACACCACTTGCTATCGTATTAGGGATTGCTATTTTAACTTCATTTATGGCGAGCATTGAAAATGAAACGAACGCTTGGAAGCAATTAATTGCACTACCGGTGTCTAAATTAACGGTGTATTTATCAAAGTTCACGGTTCTAGCGATTTTACTGTTCTTGTCTTCCACGATTTTAATGTTATTGTCAATGACTTATGGTGTGTTTTTAGATTTAGGTGATAGCATACCATATGCGGAGCTTGCTAAATTTGCTTACTACCCATATTTTGCTGCGTTGCCAATTTTGGCACTTCAGCTTTGGATCGCAAGCGTTTGTCAGAATCAGGGGATCCCAATTACAGTAGGTATTTTCGGTGTGATTTTTGCCTATTCTTCATATGTATTGCCTGATTGGATGATTTGGAAATGGCCATCTTTAATGAACCGATGGGATGAACCTGTTATTAATGTCATGCTTGGAATAGGCATTGGTATTTTACTGTATATTATCGGAATGATAGATTTTGCTAGAAGGGATGTAAAGTAAATGTGGTCTATACTGAGCGCTGAATGGTTTAAATTGAGAAAATCAAAAATGGTGCCAACCATTTTAGCAGGACCGATAATCGGACTTTTTATCGGATTAACATCAAATATGGATTCTAATATGCAAGGTATTGATGTGAATCATTGGTACATTTCTTTGTTTTCAATGAATTTAACGTACGCATTATTGTTTCTACCTTTAATTGCAGGGGTATTTGCAAGTCTTATTTGTAGATATGAGCATCAATCTGGTGGTTGGAAACAGCTTCTAGCATTGCCGGTAACAAGAGGAAAAGTATTTGCTGCAAAATATGTGTTAATTATGATTCTTATGATGGCGATGCAATTATTATATTTATGTTCTATATTTGCTGTAGGCATGATAAAGGGCTATACAGATCCTTTCCCGATGGAAATTGTTTGGAAGAGCATTATCGGAGGATGGGTAGCGACATTGCCACTAGTGGCTTTGCAGTTGTGGATGTCTATTATGTTTAAAAGCTTCGCTGCTCCATTTGCTGTTAATGTAATTTTTACTTTACCTTCTATACTAGCAATCAATTCAAAAACTATCGGACCCTACTATCCATGGGCTCAACCATTCTCAATGATGTATGTAGGCGGCAATACGGATGATGTATTCTTCGTACCTTGGGATCAATTATTAACAGTTGTAGGAGGAGGGTTCATACTGTTTTTCCTTGGAGGGTATTTATATTTCCAACGAAAAGCTGTATAAAGTGAACTTTAATCAGTGGGGATTTTCATCCCGCTGATTATTAGTCTTTACCAATTGGGTAACTTTTAAGGGAGATTTTTATAAATGGTATTTGTTAAAAAGAGTTTTTTATTAATTTCAGCACTATTTCTTTTATTATCTCTAGCGGGCTGTGGGCAGGGAGAAGCCATTAAGGACGCTGCAAAATATACATCCGCGGTTGAAGATATCGATATTCCAAATGATGTGAAAGTAATAGGTTTTGGAGAAGCAACACATGGGAACGTTGAATTCCAAACATTAAAGAAGGATATATTTCAGGCTCTAATTAAAAATGAAAATGTTCGTGTTTTTGTATTAGAAGGTGACTTTGGTGGCGCTCAGCAAATTAATCAGTTTATTTTAAATGGTACTGGCACAGCTGAGGAAGCAGTAAAAGCTTTGGATTATGGTATCTACAAAACGGAGCAAATGATTGAGTTTGTTCAGTGGATGCATGATTATAACATGACTGCCGATGAGAAAGAAAAAATTTATTTTTACGGTAACGATATGCAACGCTATGATTATAGTAAAAAAGGGTTACTAGATTATTACAAAGTGGTCAATAGTGAGGGTGCTAAGAAATATAAGGCACAGCTAAAAGATGTGACGAATAAAACAATGAGAGATTTGTCAACTAGTCAGCTAGAGGAGCTTGATAAAAATATTGATGCAATCATCAAGGATTTGCAAACTAATAAAGACTCTTATGAAAAGCAATCATCGAAAGAAGCTTATTTATTTGCTGCTCAATATGCACAAATCATCAAGCAACGCACGCAATTATTTTTAAATGACAGTAATTATATGAATCTGCGGGATGAATATTTAGCTAATAACTTACAATGGATTGTTGATTTTGAAGCGGCTCAAGGTCATGATAAAGTACTAATGTCTGCTCATAATGGACATATAGAGAAAACTTCTGCAAATGTGGCAGGATACAAATCTATGGGCCAATACTTAGACGAAGTGTATAAAGATGCGTACTTTGCTATTGGAACGGACTTTGTTAACAATACGTTTCAGGCACAAAATGGGTCTGGCGAAAGAAATGATTATACAATTGAGCATCATAATGCATTACTAGATGCTTTCAGCGAAGTGAAGGAAAATATATTCTACGTAGACTTTAAAAAAGTTAATGAATCTCAGGATTTAGCTGACATCGTAGCAAAAAAACAAGGAATGGGTAATATCGGAGATGACTTTAGCTTTTGGTATAAGATTACGCAGATGCTTTATACAATTAAAATGACACCTGCTGAGGCATATGATGGCATTATAATTGTGCAAGAGGCAACACCAACAAAAGTTATTGAATAACATGGAGAAAAACTATTGTGACAATGAAATTAAACTATAACTCTTATGGCAAAATGAGGGGTTGAATTCCGTTCCGACTGGGCGCTTTGTTGCTGACGCTTCACTTTCGCACAGATAAAACATTTGCCGCTGACGCTTCGCTTTCGCGCAGAGCAGAGCTTCCTGGGGGCGTCCGATGAGCCGCTTCACTCGCGGTGCTCGCTCCAGGGTCTCGGGCCAACAGATGTTTTTTGCGCGAAAGCGTAGTGCTAACGCAGCGTCAGCAGCACCGATGTTGGTCACGAAGGCGTTATCACAGGACGTGATGGTTTTAGCCTTCGTTCCTCTATTGCTAATCCCCAAGGAGTCGCCCAGTCTCCACTCCAATCAACCACTATTTTGCATGTGTTTTTTTAGATGTCATTCTAATTTATAGTAATAAAACAATAAGTCAGCAACAATGGATTGTCTGTGCGAAAGCGAAGCGGCAGCAACATTCACAAAGATTTCTTTGATCATTTTGTTTTTCAACACTATGAAATCGAAGTTTAGATGATGTATATTTCCGTTTTATTACACCTATAACTAAGTATTGAAAACCTCGATTTTGTTAATGATAAAAAAGAGGAGGTGTTGAAACAATGGCACAAGAAATTCTTTGTGAAGTCAATAACTGTACATTTTGGAACTCTGGAAACAGATGTGGTGCAGAAAAAATCTATGTTGTAAGTCAAAAGGGACAACAGGCATCTAATAGTGAAGAAACAGATTGCAAAACTTTTAATCCTGGAACACATTAAATTTTTTGAGGGTAACCATATTAATGGTTACCCTCTTCCCATATCTTTATAAATAGACATCGACTTTTACCTTGCAAAATAAAAGCGCATGAGCATTTTTCACTTTTTCCTCTACATAATCTAATGAATACTTTCCATAGGAATCTGTTAAATCGCCAATGGCACGAGATAAATTATCAATAACAGGAATCAATGTTTCTAAGTGAGTAAGTTCTTCACCTTTATTCATTTCATCAGTAATTTCATGAGCAAGATGTTGAATCTTTCTTAGTCTCATTTTTTCCGAATGCATATAATCCTCCTTATTGAACCAAATGATGATGTCTAACTATATGTCTAGCACCAAATTTTCATGAATGAATCCTGTCCTATTTAAAAGTAGTTAGTAGGACTGCTAAGGGCGTGAGCAATTCCCTTTATACCGACATCAATTTTTTGGTCAGCAACATTCGAAACATTTAGTTTTAAAATTCGTTCTCGGTAAAAACCATTTAAATAATTACGATCAATTGTATCTAAATAAATGTCCTGCTGTGCTAAATGCTGTATAAGCATATTTGTATTGACCTCCCTTGGCAATACGATATGACTATGCATGCAACTTTCTGTTGATGCTGGATATTTTGGCAAATAAGTTTTAATGGATTGTTGAAGTATATTGGCTCGTATCGTATAGGCTTCGCTCACTTTCTTTTGGTAGCGTTTAAACATACCACTTTTTAAATATAGCTCTAGCGCTGCTTGTGAAATCATGGAACTATCAATATCTGTGGTATTTTTATGTTTCTGAAAACTATCAATGAATGCATTTGGTAATATAGCAAGTCCAATACGTAGGCCAGGGAACATAATTTTAGAGAAACTTTTTAAATATATAACGTGCTCCGTAGTATCATCTGTAAATAATGGATCATTTTTTGTGTTTTGATCGAAATCCGCTAAATAATCATCTTCAACGATATAAACATTATATTTATAGGCAAGCTTTCGAATATCATCCTTCTCTTTTTTACTAAAGGAAGTACCTAGAGGATTGTGCAGGCGTGGCATTGTATAAAAAAACTTAATGTCATGCTTCTTAAAAATAATTTCTAACTCTTCTAAATCTATGCCTTTTAATGTTCTTTTAATGCCCATTACTGGTATTTGATATGTTTTTAAATAATCCATGTATAGATGGTAACTAGGTTGCTCTACTAGAATTGTTGTCCGATTATTAGGAAATGGCATGACACTTAACAAGAAGAGAGACTGCTGTACACCAGAAGTGATAAAGATATTATCTTCCTTTGTGAATATTTGATACGATTCTAACAATTTTTTTGCTTCTATAATTAGCGAGGGTAATCCTTTTGCTGTGCCATATCGAAATAAGTCTGCTTGGTATGTCTCAATAGCTTTATTAATACAATGCTGAAAATCCTTGTAGGGGAATGCATGCCAACTAGGTGATGATGTCGCAAAATCTATACAATTGTACTCTTGTGGCTTATCTGGGAGTTGATTGTCAACAACATAGTAACCACTTTTGGATAGAGCATAGATAAGATGCTGATCTTCCAGTTTCCTTAAGGCGGTCAAAATGGTGCTTTTACTACAAGAAAATTCTTGTGATAAATTACGAATAGAGGGGAGCTTTGCACCAGACTGTAGGGCACCTGTTTGTATTTGGTTCAATAGCTTGGAATAGATTAATTCATATTTAAGCATATACATCCTCCTACGCATCTGTATCGGTACAGATGTGTATTTTTTATATCGTGCGAGTCTTTACTTTTTATTACTATAGCTTTACCGGCCGGAATGAAGAGAAGGAGTACATTATATGACAGTGAAAAGAAAGGCGTATTTGGCAGCAATTATTTATGCTTTTGTCATTGGGCTTTCATTTATGTTTGTTAAAGTTACATTGACAGTGGCAAGCCCTATTGATACACTTGCACATCGATTTACTATCGCACTTATTGGTATTGTCTTTTGTATAGTCATTACACAGAATAAGTTGAAAATTAATAAACAAGATATAGCCAAAATTCTACCTTTGGCACTATTATATCCGATAGCATTTTTTACTTTTCAGGTGCTTGGGCTCGCAAGAATTTCCTCGACAGAGGCTGGCATTATTCAAGCGACAATTCCTATTTTTACATTAGTGCTTGCAAGTGTACTTTTAAAGGAAAAAGCTACACGTGAACAATTTATTTTCATTAGTTTATCAGTATTTGGTGTTATCTATATGCTTTTTATGAACAATGGAAGTGCTAGCTCAGGAAATTTAATCGGTAGTGGTTTTATATTACTGTCAGCTTGCGCGGCTTCGCTATATAACGTTTTAGCAAGAAAGCTTACAAAACAATATTCATTACTGACATTAACATATGTGATGACATTATGTGGGTTTGTTATTTTTAATGGAGTAGCAATTGGAAATCACTTAATAAATGGTACGCTTCTTCAATTTTTCAGACCATTTGTTCATGTAGATTTTGTTATAGCTATTTTATATTTAGGTATTCTATCCTCCCTCGTTACTTCCTACTTGTCAAATTATACTTTATCGATATTGGAAGCTTCTAAAATGAGTGTTTTTAGTAATTTTGCTACGCTTATTACAATACTTTCGGGTGTGATTTTTTTACAGGAAATATTTCATTTCTATCATTTGATTGGTGGGCTAGTCATTATTATTGGCGTGATAGGAACCAATTACTTTGGGCATAGGAGGGGAGCACAATGAGTAAATATATCCTTTTACTTTTAATAAGCTGTATTTGGGGTTCTCAATTTTTCTTCATAGCACTAGTAACGAATGATGTTGGAGCAGTTACCCTATCCTTGCTAAAAGCTATCATTGGTGCTCTTTGTTTATCCTTCATTAGTTTATTTTTAAAAATAGAAAACAGCTCGACCGATTTCAAATTGTATGTTGGCATTGCTTTTTTTGAAGTAGTGTTACCATTTATCCTTATTGCCCAAGGACAAAAATATGTATCGAGCAGCATTGCATCTATGCTTATAGCGACAGTACCAATCATCACTTTAATTCTTTTCGTCCTTTTCTTTAAAAAGAAAGTAAGTCAGTTTCAATTTTTCAGTATTTTTTTAGGTTTTTTAGGAATGGTTATTCTATCATGGCCGACACAAGCAATGAGCGGCTCAGGAACAGTATTTGGAAATGCACTCCTCTTATTGGCGGCAATTAGTTTTGCACTGTCATTAATTTTAATGGAAAAATTAGATAATCGTTCGCCAGTTATTCATATGCGAAATGTATTATGGATTGCTACAATCATATTGTTACCAGTAGCCTTTATCTTTGAACAACCATTACATTTGGATATAGATAGGCTACAAATAGCCTCGATTGTTATTTTAGGTATTTTCCACGCGGGGATTGTTTACATGCTATATAACCTATTAATTAAAAAAGAGGGAGCATTATTTGCTTCCTTTAGTAATTACATGGTTCCTGTAGTTGGTGTACTGTTGGGGTATTTTATTTTAAACGAATCGTTAGCATTGCAGCATATGATAGGAATATTTATTATTCTTTGTGCGCTTTTGTTGTCAAATAAACAGGCTTTCAAAAGTGACTAGGCAAGGGGAAAAAGCTTGGTTATTTGGAGTTTTTAGTATAAAAAAATCACCTCTTAGATGTTAGCTTCTAAGAGGTAGATTTCTATTTTTTAGGTAATGTAATTATAAAAGTAGTCCCATCAGAAGGTTCACTCTGTACTGAGATAGTGCCGTTATGAGCTTGAACGAGCTTATAAACGATCGCCATCCCCAGTCCAGTACCTTCCGAGGAGGCATCTGTTGTTGTTCCGCGATAATATTGCTGAAAAATATTTTCTTGCATGTGTGTGGACATACCTACACCGTTATCCACAATGTGAATTTCTACATGCTCTGTCCTATCAAAAATCTGTGTATAAATATTTGTGTTAGGTGGATTGTGGATAATGGAATTCATAAGAATGTTTTGTAATATGCGTTGCATGAATTTCGTATCAAAGTCAATGTTTATAACAGTTGTATCAGTTTTAAAGTGCAAGATATAGTCATTTGCCTGTGGATTGTTGCTTATAGTAGCAACGATTCTTTTTGTAAAATCTACAATATCCTGATTGGTTTTATGTAAGGGTAACTTTCCATCTGTATTATTAAACTGAATGACGAGACTTAAATCTTGAATAAGTTCCTCCATATGCTTGCCTTTATCTGCAATCTCTTGAATAAAAGAACGAGCTTCATCCTTAGACCAATCGTATTGTTCGTTTAATAATAGAGTAGAGTAGCCTGTAATATACGTTAATGGTGTTTTTAAATCATGCGAAATACCGGCAATCCATTCTTGTTTTGCTTGTTCAACCTTTTCACGTTCTGTTTCAGCTGCTTTTAATTTTCCTGATAAGGTTTGTAGGTGTTGAAGTACCTCTTGATATAACATATAACGCATACGGAGCTTTCCTTTACGTGTATAGACTTTTGATAGTCCAACAGGCTGTTTGTAGTTTTCCTGTGAAAGCTGATGAATCCAAGACATTATAAAACCAAGGGGACCCCCGAAATACCAACCAAATACAGCAATACAAACAATGGTACTAAACCCGAAAATCCATGCGACTAGTAGACTCTGGTAATCTTCACTAACAGATTTTTTAAAGAGTGGGAGAATACCTTCGAGTCCGATAACAATACAAATTCCGCTCAATAGTATCCACAGAATAATTCCCAGTGCAAGATGCAACGTAAATCGAGTGTTTATTCGCATAGTGAATCCTCTTTCGGTGGAATGAATTTATACCCAATGCCCCTTAAATTCACAATTATTTTAGGTTTACGTGTATCATCCCCGAGTTTTTTCCTTAGCTTTGAAATATGAATCGTGACGGTTTTTTCCTCGCCATATACATCATTTCCCCATACGAATTCATAGAGCTGTGAAGTTGTAAAAATACGATTTGGATTTTTACAAAAGAAGTGCAGTAGCTCTAGCTCTTTAGCTGTACACTCGACAGACTGATTGTTAACGGTTAATGTTGCAGATTCAGGATTTAGAGCAAAGTAACCGAAATCAAATTTTGTACTCTGCTGTTGCTGAGAACTTTCATTCATTTTTTGACGTCGAAGGATGACCTTTATTCGAGCAACGACCTCTAAAGGATTAAAAGGCTTTGTAATATAATCATCTCCGCCAATACCCAATCCCGTTAATTTATCAAAATCAGTAGAGCGAGCACTGACAAAAATAATGGGTGTATTTGTATACTTGCGTATTTCTGTGCAAAGTTCAAAACCGCTTATATCTGGGAGCATTATATCGAGCAAAATAATATCGTAATGATTTTCTTTTACAAGCTGTAGTGTACCTTTGCCTGTTGAAGAAGTATCAATATTTATAAAGTTTTCTTTTATTAAGGTAATTTCTAGTAATTTTAATATACCGATTTCATCATCTACGATTAGGATTTTTTCAACAGTTTCCATTTTTATCCCTCATTTCAATTTCATCATAACAGCTTCTGATCTTTATATCCTTACTCTCTTGAAAAAATTACTATCATTTTCCATCGATTTTACTTTGATTTTACTTTCACTTATTAAGCTTAATGTAACGAATTCAAAATGGTAAGGAGCACACAACATGGAAACCGTTATTCAACTACATCAATTAAGTAAGAGCTTTAAAGGAATCGAAACCGTCTCGAACGTCAATATGAACGTTAAGAAGGGGGAGATTTATGGGTTTCTAGGTCCGAATGGGGCTGGAAAAACAACGATTATGAAGATGATTTTAAACTTAGTAAAACCAACTTCAGGTGAAATTAAAATATTGAATCAATCCATTTCTACTACTTCCTATCAATACTTGAGCAAAATAGGCAGTATTATCGAGTACCCTGAATTTTACGACAGGCTAACAGCGAAGGAGAATTTAGAGCTTCACTGTGAGTATATTGGGGTTTATGAAAAAGGAGCCGTTGAGGAGGCATTAGAAATAGTAGGTCTTAATGGTGTTGAACATAAAAAAATATATGAATTTTCGCTAGGGATGAAGCAAAGATTAGGCATCGCACGTGCCATTGTTGCCAAACCGGAAATTCTTATTTTAGATGAGCCAATTAATGGTCTTGATCCAATCGGTATTAAAGATATTCGGGAGCTCCTACTACATCTAAAGGAGAAGCTTGGAATTACCATATTAATATCCAGTCATATCGTGTCAGAAATTGAATCAATAGCAGATACAATTGGCATCCTTCATCATGGGGAATTATTGAAAGAGGTAAGGATGGACGATATTCGAAAAGAGAACATGGAGTATCTGGAGATACAAATAGACGATGTGAAAAAAGCGATTCATGTGCTAGAGAACAAGTTAGGAATTCAAAAATATGAAATTGTCGATCAGCATTGTATTCGGATTTTTGAACATGACATTTCCCAATCTCAAATTAATAAAGAACTTATATTAAATAACATTGCTGTCAATGGCATTGAAAAACAGCAACAGCATTTAGAAGAGTATTTCTTAAATCTTATTAATGGAGGGAATCAAATTGCTTAAACTATTAAGACTTGAATGGAAAAAGAATAGTATGTCTAGCTATTTTAAAGGCTTAATCATTTGTATTATTGGGATTTTTGCGGCAGTTGCACTTATGGCAGTTGGTTCTGGAGATGAAAAGATGTTTCTAGATTATACAGATTTTATGTCTTTGACAAATATATTAATTCGCATCGTTTTTATCATTTTTTCGAGTGTAATTCTATCTCGTTTAGTCATTGACGAATACAAAAATAAGACGGTTCAATTATTATTTACGTATCCATTAAAAAGGAAAAAAATTATTTTTGCTAAGCTGTCTTTAGTTTTCGGATTTTGTTTCTTTAGCATTATCATTGCGACCTTAATGATGAATATCGCTGTTTATTTTTTAAATCCAATGATGAATTTGTTTGAAGCTCCTGTTGAGATACAGGCGATGGCAGCTACTATACCATCTACGTTTATCAATGCTTTTATGATGGCTGGGGTAAGCTTAATTCCTTTGTACTTTGGTATGCGAAAAAAATCAACAGCTTCGACAATAACGTCAGCTGTCTTAATTGGATTTTTGATTAATGCAACGGTTTCAAATGGGGATACATCTACAAGTTTATCTCAATTTATCATTGTCCCAACAATAATGTGTCTAATAGGGCTTATTATCGGCTATCTGTCCTATTATAAAGTCGACAAAGTAGATTTAACTTAAAAATGAGAAAAGAGGATGTAAAGTGAAAAAAGCAATCATAGCCTTAATATTCGTTATCGCGGTAGGAGGAGTATTCTTCACCCTTAAAATCAATGGAGAAAAGAGCATCACTGAAGAACAGTCCTTTGATGTTGAGCAAATTAAAGAACTAGAACTAAACATAGAGTCCTGGGATATAGCATTAGAAAATACAGAATCTGATAAACTAACAATTGAATTTGAAGGTAAGCAACAACAAAAGCAGCAAGACAATCCTGTTGAAATTAAAAAAGATGGAAATAAAGTAAAGGTACTTCAACAAGACACTGAAAAAGGGGCTATGAAAAATTTTAGCTTTGGAAAAAAAGATACTATTCACATTTCGATCCCTAAAAATGCAGTGAGTAAGATTGCATTAAAAAATAGTTATGGTGATATCAAAATTAACAACATTGAAACAGAAGAACTTTCGATTTCAACGGATTCCGGCGCTAAAATCATTAAAGGATTATCGGCTGATAAAGGTACAATTACATCAAAAGATGGTGAATTAAGTATCGTAGACAGTTCTTTAAATGAATTAACAATAACCGCTACAAACGGTGATAGCTATATTACTAGAGTCAACAGTCCGAAAACGAAAATTACTTCGACTAGCGGTGAAGTCTTAATGAAAGAAATCATCGAAGGAAAAGCACTATTTGTAGAAACTGCTTCAGGAGATATTGCAATATCATACAAAGAGGCACCAAAATCATTAGGGCTTATAGCGAACAGTCAATCATCTGACATAAGCGTTAATTTAGAAGGTTATCAGAAGGAAGAACATACGGATCAATTAAAGAAAGGTAAGGTTGGTGACGCGTCAAATAAATTGGAACTAATTAGCAAAGGGGGTATAATAACTGTAAAATAAAAACTTATAATCTGTCAGGTTAGTGAATAATGTTAAGACGAGAACTTGTTTCAATTCCTCTAGGAGGTTAGAAATGGCTAAACATATCTATGTAATAAGGCATTGCGAAGCTCATGGACAATCGTCGGATGCATCTTTAACAGAACAGGGCTTTCAACAGGCTGAAGTGTTAGCTGATTTTTTTACTGACAAAAAAATTGATCGAATTATTACTAGTCCCTTTTTACGAGCAATTCAAACTATAGAACCGCTAAGCAAAAGGGGAAATATAAATATTGAAATTGACGAACGCCTTGCAGAACGCATTTTAAGTACAAGAGATTTACCGGATTGGTATGAAAAGCTTCAAGCGACTTTTACGGATATGGATTTAAAATTTGATAATGGCGAGTCAAGTAACGAAGCGATGAAACGTATCGTTAACGTAGTTGAGAAAACTTTCAAAAGTGAGTCTGAACATACAATGATCGTTAGTCATGGAAATATAATGACCTTATTGTTGAAAAACTATAATAGCGATGTTGACTTTCAATTTTGGACACTTCTAAGTAACCCGGATGTTTTTCAGCTAAGTGTTAAGGATCATGAAGTGACTCTAGAACGTATATGGGAATAATAGAATTTTTTTGCTGTAAATGTATTCTGTGATAAAAAGAAGCGGTAGTGGAGGAGAAAGATGGATAGGTTATTGCAAGAGATCGTTACTTGGGCCAACAAGGAAGATAAACCAATCGTCATTGGTATTTCAGGACATGGTGCAGCAGGAAAAACAACGTTTGCCAATAAGCTTATTAACTGTTTAAACCAAAGTGAAGTGAATTATATTAATACAGACCCGTATATTGTTAGTTCGGATATACGCAAGCATACAATTATCAACTATACTTTTCGAAACGCACAGCATCATTTTAAAATGACCGCTTGCCATCCAGCGGCACATCATTTACCTTCTTTGGAAAGAGATATTCAGATGGTTAGAGAAGGTCTGGATTTATTGACAATTGATACGCATTATATGAAAAGTGCGTTAATTTCTTCAAAAACTAAAGTAACCATTGTTGAGGGAATGAGTGTAGCATTTATTAATCCGAAGTTATTTGATTTAAAAATTTATTTTTATACAGATGGTGAGACGGAATTAAAGAGAAGGTCGGGCCGTGATGTACTTGAAAGGGGAACTGATATCAATTATTTAATGCAGTCGCATGAAGAACGTAGAATTCAATATGAATTGTTTATGCATTCGTATAGCCAGCATTTTGATATTATTTTAAAAACCTCCGATGAAGTAATATGTCTAGAAAAAAATACATTTGATAATCGCTACAAGCTTCAATAACTTCAAGAGCCTTCACGGGGCAGAAGGCTCTTTTAATATTGAAACTTCACACGGACAGTCGCATTAATAGTCATTTGACCTTGTTCAATAGGTGTAGAAATGGTGGAATCAACCGTCGTCACGGATCTATATAGGACTGGTTCGATTTCATGTTCCTCAACGATTTCGATTGGCTGAGGCTGGATGGGCAAACGCATCGTCTCGGCAATTGTTTTAGCTTTCATTTGGGCATTATGAAGAGCTAAACTTAGTGCCTGTTGGTAATAGGCATCCGTATTTTCAATGTTAAAGTGGATAGAGGAAATGCGGTTTGCACCATTTTGCACAGCTGTATCAATGACTGAGCCAACCTGATTTGTATCAGTTACTTTAATGGTAATGGCATTTTGTCACTTCATAGCCTTTAAAAACTTGTTTATTGTTCTCAAATTCATAATGCGGTGCAATATTGTAGCCTGCCGTTTGGATATGTTCATTTGGGATATGAAGAGCTAAAATGGATTGTATGACACGATTCATAATCATCGCATTTTCCTGCTGTGCAACTTGTACATTTTTTGCTTGTGTACTTACCTCTACTTGAAGCTGAACAGAGCTTGCTTTAGCCATTACTTTTCCATTTCCGGTCACAACTATAACACGTGGTCCATAAGGAGTTTGCTGACCGACATTTGTATAATACATAGAATACCACCTTTCGAAAGGCTCATACTATGCAAGATGAAAATCATTAATATGAATTTTTAAGTGAAGAAAAAGCGTCTAGTTCAATGTCTTGACGCTTTATTTATAAAGAAAATCATACCATTTTTAATAACGCCTCTACACCAGACATTCCTTCGGTAATACCAAGTTGATGCGCTTCATATGTCACGGATTCTAATGGAGCTGTCAATAACTCATCAATTGTTTTCACGCCAACTGCTCGACCAGCAATAATTTTCCGGTCTGCTAAGCGGTCATTTAATAGACCCACATCTAAAGCCCCACACATAATGTACCCCGTATCGTTTGAAATGGTTAGCAGTGTTGTTTTTGGTAATTGAACAACTATTGCAGTGAAAAAATAGCCTTTAATCATAATAGGCTCAATTGTTACCATCCGAAATCACTCCTTTTCTCTATATACATATGGCAATAGATAAAAAGGTGTTCGACATTTTCATTAAAAATTATTTGTTACCTAAAACGACCGGTGTTTTTTCAATTGATACAAAAATAAAAGAATCAACCCATTTAATAAGAGTTGATTCTTCTTTTTATTTATTTTGTATAAGAAAGCATAGCTGTTTGCTTGAAATTTCTTAATGCAACCGTTGCCTCGTTTTTTGTTTTATATTCAAACATACGATAAGTATTTTGTTCAAAAACTGTAATAATCCACATATGAAAAATCCCCTTTGTTGTTTTTTTGTACTATAACAATTGGCGAGAAAATCGGATTTTTCTCTCGTTGTTATATATCAGTTGTGTCTTTATTTTACATCAATTAGTAAAAAAATAAAGTACTATGTGAGTGTTTTCACATTTCGTTCAAAATATAACAGGGAATTTTATAAATTTTTTATGTATGAATAGACACTAGCGTCGCATTAAAATAATTCAACGTATTTTTAAAAACTGAATTTTCCGCAATATTATGCGTGCATAAAAAAAGCCTTTATAATGGTTGGGTGGTAGTAAACCATCCAAATCCAAAATAAAGGACATAAGCATGGTTAAGTTTACACGAAAAACATCATTTGAACAATGGTTTTCACCTATTTCTTCTACGCAAATGGAGAAATTAGTTGAAATTCATCAATTAAATTACTATACAAAGAAGCTTCACATCGCTTCATTCTTGAAATTATTACTGTTTGCGCAGCTAAATGAAACCGAAAGTCTACGTGCCATTAGTGACACGCTGTTATCAGA
>NZ_JBHZDH010000014.1:0-106713 GCF_042755925.1 Lysinibacillus sp. NPDC059133
CCAGCTCCGCTTTGGTCACAAGGCTTTAGGAGTTAAAAGCAATTAACGTGGAGTTCGCACCAATCGCTTGATACGAAGGGTATTCTGTTATAAATTTATGCTTCTATACAGGTTTGTATAGTTTTGTCTAAATTTGTTGTAACAGTTTAGTTACCCAAAATACTAGATTTCCAGGCGAAATGGCAACGAGTAAACCATTCCGATAAGAAGTAAAAAATGATTTTGTCACTTTCTCTCCTGCAAGCGTAATATCATGATCAGCATTTTTGATAGAATCTAGTCCTAAAAGGAATAAAAATCCAGCCCCTATAATCCACATAGGGATTTGAATGATCGGCATTGCTAAAATGGAAGCTAGTCCCATATACAACGCAAAAACCAATACAATATCGATTGTCATTCCACCAAGTCCAACAGCCCAACCATGCATAAACCCATTTTTAAGTCCTTGCTTTGTCATTTCAACTGTAATAGCTCCAACAGGCATAGCAATCGCAAGTCCAACCAATACATACGCTACATATAAACTCAAATAAACACTTCTTTCAAATAAAGTAAGTTTCATACGTCCGTTTATAATTGCATTATAGCATAAAAATACATAAATAGAACATTGTACTAATATTTATTCAGGCGGTTTGATAATTCTCAAAGTTATTATTATTAATGTCTATTAATCCTGTAACAACCAAGTACAGCGCACATAACATAAAAAAACCACATACGATTACCACAAGATAGAAATCCTTATGTGTTCGTTTTATCATAAGGAAGTGTGAAAGTATACTGATTAAAACAATTAGACTCAGCCCAGCAATTATCGTTGTAGAATAAATTTCACTCATGGACGATTGCTCCTATCATTTTTATGCTGATTTCTTTTGTTTTTGGTCTAATAGATGACTAATGAAAGTTAGCAGACTTGCACAAACTGCAACTACTCCACCGACCCACGTTACATTCATCAAATTTCCTTGATGGTATACTATTCCGCCTAATGCAGAACCAAAAGCGATACCTACATTACTTGCCACTGGCATAAGTGAAGCAGCGAGTCCTGTAGCATTTGGATGATAAATTCCGGCGAGATCTATTAAATAAAGCTGAGTAGATGTTGTTAAGAGAATGGCCATTAAAGACATTAATCCAATGTTTATCAAACCTAAAATAAAATGATTTGTAGTCCAAAATAAAGTTGTCAGAACAACTGCTTGCACGAGAAAAACAAACCGAAGGCGACCGATTGCATTATGGTTGGCAATCTTACCAGCGAGAATGTTGCTGAAAATCGAGACGAATCCGTAACCAAATAAGATTAAACTAATTGAATTATTTGGTGCCCCCATTTCCTTCAAGATAGGAACTAGGTACGTAAAGACGACATAAGTTGCGCCGAACCCGAGAGCAGGAATGAAAAAAGCCATCAAAATTCGTGGCTTGGTCATTAATGAAAATTGATCCCGTATCGAACTCCGAGTTTGACTAAGGCTATTAGGTAAGACAAAAAAGGATGCCAAAAACGCCAATCCTCCTAAGAGAGTGGTTAACATGAAAGTGGCATTCCAGCCGTATCGTTCAGCGATCATAATACCAATTGGCACTCCAACTACATTTGCAAGTGTGAAACCGCCGAAAACGAATGATATAGCCAGTCCGCGTTTTTTAATCGGCATGGTTTCACTAGCAACAATCATAGCTAGAGAGATTAATACTCCTGTTACAATCGCTGTCATAATCCGAAGTGTAAGAAGCATGATGTAGCTCGTCGAAATTACGCACAAAGCATTCAAGACGATGAAAGTCCCTATTAAAAACAACATCCATTTACGCTTTGGAAAATGACTTGTTGCTGACATCACTAATGGTGTGGCGATGGCAAACGTGATTGCAAACGCAGAAATGAGTGTGCCTGCTTTTGCGTTTGTCATTTGAAGGCTTGAAGAAATATCTGTTAAGATTCCGACAATAACAAATTCGCTTGTTCCTAGAACAAACGTTAATAAAGAAAGTGTTAAAATGAGCAACCAATGTCGCTTGGATAATTTTGTAGGATGCATAAATACCTCTTTTCTTAGATGAATGTAAATGTGTCACATAGTAGATATACAACCTAAACATCATACCATAAAATTTTTTTGCGAGAAAAATCCTCCTTTAATCAAATAGAGGTTAATGATTACCAGAATTGACAAGGTTGTAGAAGACTATTTAAGAAAGTACACTTTAATTCTTTTGATAGCAGTAGGTATTAAAAAATATGTATGTAAAAACCTCATTTATTTACCTTATGGTGAACCGTATCATAAATAATAGAGGTTAGTTCAAGAACTAGTAAGTCGTTGTTATAACAACGTTTTAAAGGAATGTCGTACATGTCCGTAAAATACCAAAAAGTAGGTACAAGAAAAAATCTTGCACCCACTTTTTTTATGTTGTAGAAATTTCTGCAACTTCTGCGCCTACATGTACGGCTGGTTTACGATCTTTCCATGGCGCAGATTCTTCTAATTGTTTTCCAAGCTGTAGAAGGGTTAACTCATCTGCGAAGCGTCCTGTAAATTGCAGCCCGATTGGTAAGCCAGACGCACTCATTGCAAGCGGTAATGATAACGATGGTTGACCTGTTGCGTTAAATAAATTTGTAAACGGCGCGTATGTGAAGATTTGCTCTGTCCATTTAATTGCCGAGATAGTTGGATTATCTGCATTAAGCTCACCAATTTTAGCTGGTAATGTGCCGATTGTTGGGCTTAAAAGCACATCATAATCTTCAAAGAATGTCGCTACTTGACGTGATACAAGTGCATTCGTATTAATGGCTTCTAAAAGTGCGCTAGCTTTTAAGTCTTTGCCATATTCATAGCATTGCCAGCATACAACTTTTAGTACAGCTTCTCATTCCTCTTATAGCATTTGTTTTTTCCATTGTGACAGCACGTCATTGGATTTCGCAATGTCCACTTTTAATGCCACTTGTTTAGCAGAGCAACGCTTTTTAGCCTTTTCCCAAGCTTCTTCTAGAGCAGGTAAATAGCTTAAATTTTTTGTAGTTGCGACAAGCTGTAAAAAAATATTTCCTTGAATATAGTACCAGCGAGGGTTCATACTATCTAGCTGAATTGCTTCTTCAATAAGACGTAGTGCCAAATATGGACTGCCTTCATTGCGGCTCAAAAACTGTGCGAAGGCTCCCCAGTAAAGAGCTTTATTTGGCTGTAGTTTTATCGCTTCTGCATATTGCACAAGTGCTTTGTCATGCTCCTTAGCAAGTACAAAATATTCGGCCATTGTATAGTAAGCATTCGCTTGAGCCTCGACTGATCCAGCTAATAATTCATCTACTACTTTACCGAATTGCTTTTCATCCTCACTTCCTATGTATGCAGCAAGTACATCACGCTCTGGATAAGAGCCATCTGTTCGTTCAACACTTTGCTTCATTTTTTCAGTAGTAGAAATAGGCATATTTGCATAACCGTTCGCTTCCAACAATGCGACGTGCTGTTGAATGCCTAAACATGATTCATGTTCTGTAAACGCACTATTAGCTAAAAGTGCTTTGGCTAATTGATAGCTTTCTTTCATATGACCATTTAAAAATAACTCATTTATTTGTTGGACTTGCTCATCAAATTGTTTGATCACTATTTAAATCCTCACCTTCACCAAAAGAAAAGTCTTATAGGTATTTTACCATCTTTAAATCTAAAACAAACTAAATAGCAATAATTTTTCTATAATTCTCTCAATTATTTAGCACTACCTCCATAGCAAAGAACTATACTAGAATCACTTTTATTAAATTTCAATAATCAAAATGATTTATCACCAAAAGGATGATATTTTTCAAAACGTACGCTATGTAAATAAGTTGATTGGAGTGGAGACTGGGCGACTCCTCGGGGAAAAGCAATAGAGGAACGAAGGCTAAAAACATCACGTCCTGTGATAACGCCTTCGTGACCAACATCCTTTTGGCCCAAGCGGCTCATCAGACGCCCCCAGGAAGCTTTGCTCTGTGCGAAAGCGTAGCGACAGCAACAACAAATGTTTTCTGTAGCGAAAGCAAAGCGGCAGCTACAAAGCGCCCAGTCGGAACGGAAATCACCCCTACGTTATAGTGATAAGCCTCAAAATGAAAAAGGATTGGATAAAGTTCTGAATTATGAGATAATTGAAGTGTATTTTCATTTTTTGAGAACATGTAAACTATATATAGGAGGGCTTGTGCTATGAATAGACGATTTCATTTTGTATCGCTTATCATTGGGAATTTGTTAACACTAGGAGCTATTTTCATTTATGCTATGCAAAGTCAAGTGGATGTGGCCATCAGCACATATGCCCTTGTGATGGGGTTTTTAAGCACATTACTACTGATCTTTTTTTATTTATGGGGAGATGAAAAACAACAAATATCGAATCGTTTTTCTAAATAACTCGTGGGATTTTAAACTACAGTTTTGAAGTGACTAAATTTTTTCAAACGCTCATTGAACAAAAAAGTAATTTTTCCCCTTCTCTACATCCGTAGTTTAGGGATTTTTTTTCACGAAAAGCTTCTTTTTTCGTTGCATTCCCCTCTGAATACGCCAAATTATTGTTGAAAAATAAAAAATTTTGTATAAATTTAAAAAGAATGATTGAGTAGTAATTCAATTTTCTGTATAATCAGCTTGTTTGACAATACTTATATGAACTTGGGGGTAGACAATTGGGTAAAGCATTGATTATAGGAGCTGGCGGAGTAGCCAGTGTTGTGGTACACAAGTGTGTTCAAAATTCGGACGTATTTGAGGAGATTTGTATCGCAAGTAGAACTGTTTCAAAATGTGACGCTCTAAAAGAAAAACTAGACGGCGGAAAAACAAAGATTCATACCGCACAGGTAGACGCAGACAATACAGAAGAGGTTATTGAGCTTATTAAAGCCTTTGGACCAGAAGTTGTTATTAATGTAGCACTGCCTTATCAAGACTTAACAATTATGGATGCTTGCTTAGCGACGGGTGTACACTATGTGGATACTGCAAACTACGAGCCACCTGAAACGGCAAAATTTGAATATAAATGGCAATGGGCTTATAAAGAGAAGTTCGAAAAAGCTGGCTTAACTGCTTTACTTGGTAGCGGTTTTGACCCAGGTGTAACGGGCGTTTTCACAGCTCATGCACAAAAACATGAATTTGACGAAATCCACTACATTGATATTGTGGATGCAAATGCTGGTGATCACGGTTACCACTTCGCAACAAACTTCAACCCAGAAATCAACATTCGTGAAATTACTGCGAATGGTCGTTACTGGAAAGAAGGCGAGTGGGTTGAAACTGCACCACTTGAGAAAAAAGAGGTTTATAACTTACCAGAAATCGGACCAAAAGATATTTACCTTTTATACCATGAAGAACTAGAATCACTTGCTAAAAACATTAAAGGCTTAAAGCAAATCCGTTTCTGGATGACATTCTCTGAAAAATACTTAACACATTTAAAAGTATTAGAGAATGTTGGTATGACTTCTATCGAGCCTATTGAATTTGAAGGACAAATGGTTCAACCAATTCATTTCCTTAAAGCTGTACTACCTGATCCAGCATCACTTGGACCACGTACAAAAGGAAAAACTAACATCGGTTGTATTATTCGTGGTCTAAAAGATGGTAAGGAAAAAACTTATTATGTGTACAATGTGTGTGACCACGAGGAATGTTATAACGAGGTTGGTTCACAGGCAATTTCCTACACAACTGGTGTGCCAGCAATGATTGGTGCAATGCTTGTGATGAACGGCCAATGGCGTAAACCTGGCGTTTGGAATGTCGAAGATTTCAATCCAGATCCATTCATGGATGCACTAAATAAATGGGGTCTACCATGGCAAGAAAGCCATAATCCAGAATTACTTGACCTTGAGTTAGATGCAAAGGAATTAAGTCGATGAAGCCAATTGATTTCACAAAAGTTCCATCCCCTTCTTACGTAGTGGATGAACGATTATTAACAAAAAATCTAGAACTTTTAAAATCGATTCAAGATCGTACAGGCTGCCGTATTTTACTTGCCTTAAAAGGATTTTCAATGCATTCAACATTCCCATTAGTGGGTGAATATTTAGCAGGGATTACATCCAGCTCATTATTTGAAGCTCGACTAGGCTATGAAAAAATGGGCAAAGAAGTTCATGCCTATGCACCAGCTTACGTGGAGCATGAAATGGACGAGCTTCTTGGCTATGTTGATCATATTGTGTTTAATTCATTGAACCAATGGAATCAATATAAGGACAAAGTAAAATCTTCTGGTAAAACAATTGAATGTGGTATTCGTATCAATCCTGAGTACTCTGAAATTGAAACGGCACTTTACGACCCTTGCTACACGAATTCTCGTCTTGGCACAACTTTAGCCAACTTCGACAAGTCACAGCTTGACGGTATTGATGGCTTACACTTCCATGCTATGTGTGAGCAAAACTCAGATACGTTAGAGCGTATTATCCAAGTTGTCGAAGAAAAATTTGGTGATGTCTTACATCAAATGAATTGGTTAAACTTTGGTGGAGGTCACCATATTACTCGTGAGGATTATGATATAGAAAAGCTTGTGAATATCATTAATTACATTCAAGACAAGTATAACCTTCTCGTATATTTAGAGCCAGGTGAAGCTGTTGCACTTAATACAGGTTATTTAGTAGCAACTGTTCTTGATGTACAGAGAAACGGTATGGAGCTAGCAATTTTAGATACATCGGCAACTTGCCATATGCCAGACGTTCTAGAAATGCCATACCGCCCAATGATTATCGGTTCAGGTCAACCAAATGAGCTAGCTTACACATATCGCTTAGGCGGGCTTACTTGTCTTGCCGGTGATGTAATTGGTGATTATTCATTTGAACAACCTTTACAACCAGGCGATCGTCTAGTATTTACAGATATGGCGCATTACTCAATGGTGAAAAATCATATGTTTAATGGTGTAAACCTTCCATCTATCGTTTCTTATAACGATGAAGAAGGCATTAAAGTCATTCGTGAATTTAAATTTGAGGACTATAGTGGTCGACTTTCATAATACAAAGAAAATCCTCTCCAACCTATGGAATATAGGGTAAAAAGTATAATAAAATAAAACAGTATCTTATATTTAGAGAATTTAAGTTTGATTATATATAATCAAGCTTTATAATCAAACTTTTATTTGCATATAAAAATACATCCATTAAATCTTTATTGAGATAATGGATGTATTTTTAATTTTAGTCTTCACTTTACTTAAAGGCTGTTTTCTCAAAGATTATTGCTTCTGGTTTGTCTATCTTATTAAACTAAAGCACCCCGTTAGCCATCCATGAAGCACAAAAATCAGCACTTCACCACAGAAAATGAAAGATGATTAAGTTCTTTCATGGGAGTTTAAGTGTAATGTTTCACAAACTTTCATAACGAATGTTTTCTGTTTACTGTTTTATAGGTCTTTCAAAAATCAATTCATAGTATGACCCTACTGCAACTCCTGAAGTTGCAAAGTCAGGGGAGAAAATTTGAACAAAACGCCATCCTTGTTTTGCGTGATTTTTAATTACTTCTCGATAGTCTTCATTAGGTTTACTAGATAACTTTTTAAACTCTCCATTGTCTTGAAGTTTTTGCACCAGAACCATATTTGTTGCTTTGCTCAATTAATATATATATTCTTTTAAAATCTTGTTTTAACTGTATGTTTTTATCTGTTATTAAGTGTTACAATTACTTATAGTTTTCCACTTATTACCTTAATTGTACGTTGAAAAAAGATGGGGGAGATACAAAATGAAGAAAATAATGTCAGGGTTAGTATTAACGTTAAGTTTAGGTTTATTCCATTATTCATATGCAAGCGCAGGACCGCTAGTTAAATCAGAAGAGAATGTTAGACCAATAGAAATCGTTGCGAATGGTGAATTTATAAAGATGGATGTAGATCCTCTGATGGATAATAACCGTCTATTTGTTCCCATCCGAGCGCTTGCATCTCTTGGTCTTTCTTATAGTTTTAACTCAACGACTAGCGTTGCTACAGTTCAAAATAAAGAGGGAGATTATCTAAAAATAAGTGCAAATAGCAGCACTGCCTATAAAAATGACAAGGCTATTCAAATGGATGTACCTGCTCAAAATAGCAATGGCCGTATTCTTGTTCCTATCCGATTTGTCTCTGAATCCTTAGGGTACAAAGTTCAATATGAATCCATTCGCAAATTTGTTTTTGTTAACTCACAGGACTATTCGTTTGATTCAAAATTATTGTATCAGGATGACCTTCAAGCAGCGCGTAAAGCTGCTATCGCATTACCAATCAACAGGGATTTCATACCACTTGGTACATTAGATGGTTATCGTTTGCACCAATATACGTTTCCTCATGGAAGAGCAGACACTTACTATTTTAATGATGGAAATTATACATTTGTACAAATCAAAGATGGCGATGCAATAGCCATTGGACAATTATACCGGGAAAGAGGAAAACCATCTCAGGCAAGAGGGAATGTTTCACCCGAAATGAGTTTAGATAGAGACCCGTTTATGGAACCTTTTGATCATCGTAGTGTACTCTTTTTTGAGAACGATGATGGTATGGCTACAATAGTTTACCAGGAAGATAAAAATGAACAGGTAAAAATTAAAACAAAAATGAATATATATTCTGATATCATACAGAAACTTCCTGACCACAAATGAAGTAGTTGATTTAAATTTAAGATGGGACTGTCCCAAAAGGGGTATTTTAGCCAAAAATAAATAAAAAGAAAAAGACAGAAACATTGATTTAACAACGTTTCTGTCTTTTCAATTTTATGTGAATTTACTTCAAAAGGGACTTATGAGACAGCCTCATCTACTTAAGCATTAATACCAGCTTTTTTTAATGAAGCAGTCAAGTTACCGTTTGAGGTTGCATAAGTAAATCGTTGTGGAGTGGTTTGTTGAGTATAACCTGTTGGCCAGAAAATCTCATTTACTTTATCCGTTGGATCAAATAGTGTCCAAGGGTCTCCTCGTGTGACAATTATTATTAAATTATTCCTGCTGTAGTAATCTTTCTCTTAATTTAAGAAGTGATATAAACAGGATTTTCTTGATGTACCATAATAAATCCTTCTTCAACTAAACTGCTCCGTTAGTTGAAGAGCAACAATCTTTACGAAAACAGCCTTAAGTAAAGTGAAGACTAAAATTAAAAATACATCCATTATCTCAATAAAGATTTAATGGATGTATTTTTATATGCAAATAAAAGTTTGATTATAAAGTTTGATTATATATAATCAAACTTAAATTCTCTAAATATAAGATACTGTTTTATTTTATTATACTTTTTACCCTATATTCGACTAACTGGAGAGGATTTTTGTTACGGCTTCATATTCATCCAACTATCAACATGATGAATGGCAAAACCATTATAGCTTGTTTTATTGGCATACTGTTTATGAACTTGTGCTAACTGTTTATTCATATAGGCTTCTCCATCATCAAAGAAGGTAATATTTTCCCCTTCATCAGAGGCTCCTGTTTCTACACCAATAACAATTGATTTATTTACTTTTTTTGCATAGTTTATTTCATGTTCTACTATTTTAATAATGTCTTTAGCAGTATCACGATATGCCATTATTGAAACACTTTCCACTTGGTCAATGACCCAGTCAGCTAATAAACCTTGACCAAATTGGTTATTGTATGAAACTTCGTCAAACCAAAATGGCATATCAACTTCCAAAGGCAATTGTAATTGATCAGTATCCCCTTTCGCTCTAGTAAGGAGCGCTTGATAGAATTCAATCGTTTTTACTTGGTTCGAGCTCCAACCACTATTTAAGTAAGGCTCTACATCGAGATGAACTCCAGAAAATCGCTCTGTTGCTGCTGCATTATCATTATATGTATGTAACCAATCAAACAGCTGATCCTGCATTTTATAACCTTCTGCTGATACCCAGCTTGCAGAACCATCCAACGCATATACTTTTATACCTTTTGATGTAGCTTTATTGATAAAACTTTTGTAATAGTTACTTGCTATATCACTATTAATTTGTAAATATAATTTATTAACTTGTTTGTTTTCTAAAAATGAGAGTACCCCTGATTCATCTTCGACAATCTTTGCCGTATCCCATAACCAAGTTGCCTTTTCTTGCATGGCCTTTGCGTCTACCTTTCCCATTGATAATCCTAGCGTACTAACAATTGTTACTATAAAAACAATAATTGCTTTTGATAGTGAACGACTTACCATATAATCACATCTCCATTCTATTTGCCGAGGCTCATAGAACGAACCTGGCAACCTGACGATCATGCACTAAAAAATAGTGTTTAGACTCACGGCTTTGCGTCCTTCCCTTTCGGTGAAGTTTGCCTTTTACAGTAGTTTTCTTACCTTACATAATACGACGTTAGAATGGAGATGTCTGTAGGTAAAACGCATAATTTTGTTAACAATTTTTCAAATAAAATAATAGGAACACAGGTTATTTTTACTATATCAGAATAAAAACGTAGAAGTAATTATCTAGGTGAAGCTATTGGTGTAGCAATTAGGAATATAAAATGCAAAAAATTGGAAGTCAAAATTCCTTTAACTGAAGATTAATTTGTATGTAATGTATCCTATAAATAACACTAAAATTAATACTAGCGTCTCTTTCCAGCCCATACCATTTAAATTCCCACTGTTTCCTCTATTTACTCCATCATTTAGAGAACCCGTAGGATTGTTTTTTAATTCACTTTGTCTTAAACGCTCCCTTTTTTCTTCTGGTGTTTCCTTTTTCTTTGAATCCATGTGACAAATACCTCCCTAAAATATTTATTTACTTATTTATACTATAGATAGATATATTCATAATTATGCTTAAATCAATTATGCCTTGGCATAATTGCGTCCGGAGTCGAAGCGGCTCATCGGACGCCCTAGGAAAACACCTAGCCGGAACGGAAATCAACCACACATTGTGGTTATAGGCTTAAAATTCAACATCGAGTATTCATTATCCTTTTACTACTTGGAAAAAGAAAGACAGAATCACAAATTTGTAATTCTGCCTAAAACATCAACTATGATGTGTAAATTATTGTATTGAATTAATTCTTAATTATAAAAAACTCAAGCCTCTACGTTTTCTTTTTCATTTTCAAGCATTTTGTGCAAATAATTAATTATTTCACGTATACCTTCTAATGAATTCACAAGTATTTTCGGGTCCACGTATGTGATCATACGATTTTCAAGATTTGCCACAGCTGTAAAGTAGCGAGTTTTTGAATAATTGACAAGTCCCATCTGCTTTAAAACCGTCTCATCAAAATCAAGAATTTCACGAGCTTCTGTTACAAGTAATCCATAATTTACAACATCCGTGTTTAACACAATAATCCGTGCTGTTGCAGCATTAGAGGAACGATTATAAAGAATACGCTCAAAATCAAGTACAGGCACGAGCTCGCCACGAATTCTTGTGAAACCCAGAAGATAATTAGGTAAGTGAGGAATCGGTGTTACTTGCTCTAACTTTTCAATCGAAATCGCCTGTTCCACAGGCACTGCATATTCCTCTGTACCACAAGCAAAAACTACTGCCTTTACACTTTCCATGCTTTCACATCCTTCGATTTTTGTTGTTATTTTTTCGCAGACTCTTTGACGATTTCAACAAGTAAATCTGCTAATTTCTCTAATTCTTCTACTGGGATTTTTTCATTTGTTGTATGAATGTCCTCGTACCCAACAGAAAGATTTACTGTAGGGATGCCAAAGCCCGCAATAACATTAGCATCGGAACCTCCGCCTGAGATACCAAGCTTTGGTGTACGATCGATGTTGTGTACAGCTGCCATTGCCACTTGAACAACTTTATCTGATTCTGTTACACGGAATCCAGGATACATTAGCTTCACTTCAACTTCAGCCTTTGCACCTAACGAAGCAGCGACTTGCTCAAACGTCTCCTGCATATGCTTAGTCTGTTCATCTAGCTTCGCTTTGTCGATTGAACGAGCTTCTGCAAGAATCGTTACTTCATCACACACAATGTTTGTTGCCTGACCACCCTCAAAGCGACCAATATTTGCTGTTGTTTCTTCATCTAATCGACCTAGCTTCATTTTTGCGATACATTTGGAAGCAACTGTAATCGCAGAAATTCCTTTTTCTGGAGCAACACCAGCATGCGCTGTTTTCCCAATTATTTTAACGGAAATCTTCGCTTGGAATGGAGCTGCTGTGACAATTCCTCCAACTTTTCCATCACTGTCTACTGCAAAGCCATACTTTGCTTTAATTTTAGATGGATCTAACTCTTTAGCGCCAACGAGTCCACTTTCCTCGCCAGCTGTAATAATAAATTCAATATCACCATGTTCAATGTTTTGCTCTTTTAAGCGTTTAGCCATTTCAAACAATGTAGCAAGACCAGCTTTGTCATCAGCACCTAAAATAGTTGTACCATCTGAAACGATATAACCATCTTCACGTAGAGATGGTTTAATCCCTTTACCTGGGACAACTGTATCCATGTGAGAAGTAAAATAAATTGGTTCGATATCTAATGAACCCTTTAGTGTAGCAAGTATATTACCTGCTCCATGCCCGTTTCGAGTATGTGCATCATCTTGTTCTACTGTAAAACCAAGCGCTGTTAATTTGTCGATTAAAATCGGCGCAATCACTTCTTCGTGTTTTGTTTCTGAATCGATTTGTACGAGCTCAAAAAACTCTTCTACTAAACGACTTGTCATGTTGTAGGACTCCCTTAGTTTACGTGGTTTTCCACGTTATAGTATACGTTTTATTTTAGCACAACGTTTAAAGAGTTGAAATAATTCGCTAACATGAACTATGCTATTTTATGAAGGAATAGCAATTATTTCTTAGCGTAATTATACTGATGCTTCGTTTAGATAAATAGCTCTTCGGCAAAACGTGGGTTGATTTCCGTTCCGACTGGGCGCTTTCCTGGGGGCGCCGGACCAACAAATTTTATCTGCGCGAAAGCATAGCGACAGCGACAGATGTTTTTTGTGCGAAAGCGGAGTGTTAACGTAGCGACAGCGACACGAGTTTGGTCACGAAGGCGTTATCATAGGACGTGATGCCTTTACGCTATTGGCTCACTCCATGGGCTCGGGCCAACACGATGTTGGTACGAAGGCGTTATCACAGGATGTGATGGTTTTAGCCTTCGTTCCTCTATTGCTGACCCCCAAGGATTCGCCCAGCCTCTGTAACTTTTGAAAAAAGATTGATTAAAATTGACAATCCTCAATTTTGGGATAAAAATAAGCCTCGGATTTTGAACAAAGTTTGATCAAAATACGAGGTTTTACCTGTAATTTAATCGGTTGATCAGATGGACTTACAAACTCAATCCAATCCAGCTGATAAGCTTCTGCAATTTCACACATTCTTTTTTTGTCTATATGACTAAAAGTAAAGATTAGCGGGGCAAATATATTAGAAACTAATGATTTTGAAATCAATAAAATGGATGTATTGAGAACAATCATAATGCTACTTTTCTAGTGTAGTAAATTTATTATGACTCTAACAGAAAAATAGGAGATATTAGTCGCGTTACCAAGTCTCACCCACCCATGCAAGATATATCTATTTACATACAATACAGTAACCTCCATAAGTGGGGAGGACTACACTATTAATACAAAAGAAATAAAAATATCTAACTAAATGAGGTGAGTTTATTGAAAAACGGACTTGGAAAATGGGAACAATTCTTACTTTTAAAACAAAATCCTTTAACAACTAACTGCATTCCAGAATCAACACTTTACAGTCTAGAAAACCTAATCTATTTATTAAATAAGTATGAGTATATTTATGTGAAACATAATAGCGCTGGACAAGGAAGAGCAATTTATAAAGTCTACAAAAGAAAAGATGGACACTATTGTTTTAACGGATTTACCATGCAAGGTGAAGAAATAAGTAAATGTGTGGCAGCAATTGAAGATTTCCACCAAGTTCTACATCCATATGAGAAACACGGTAGATTAAGCGGAATTTATATTATACAGGAGGGGGTCAAAAGTCTAACCCCTAATGGGGATTCAATATCCATTCGTGTTCATGTTCAAAATCTAAAGGGAAAATGGATAATTGGTGGAATTTACGGAAGGCTTGCAACTGAGGATCATGGGATTGTCAATTCAAATCGGGGTTCTCAAGCAATATCGATTGAAGAATTATTATCAGGTTATTTGATGATGGATAATACAAAGAAAGATCAAACAATAGACTCTCTAAAAGAAGATTCAATTTTAGCATCTGAAGTAATAGCATCCCACTTTCCTTGTAGAGAATATGGCATTGATTTTGGAATAAATCTTGAAGGAAAACCTATATTATTTGAAGTAAATACAACGCCAAGCATACGTAGTTTTGCCAAAGTTGATAGGGCGATCTGGAAGAATATTGTTGAGATTAGGAAAATGCAAAATGAAGGCTAAGATTGAAATGTAGTTATTTTTCATTTTAGTCATCAGCATATTTCTATTCAATAGACATACATCAAAAAATTACTTTCCCTACTATAATTTTAGGAAAGAAGAAACTTAATTGCATCCGTTACTTGTGAACGATTAGGAATTTACCTTTAAGAAAAAATGGATTATGGTTGGGTAGGCTACAACGAAGAAAAAACCTGTGAAAAGAGGGAAATTCTTTTCACAGGTTACTTTACATCTCATTTTGAAAGATCGCTTCTTTTTCTTTATGTAGAGATTGCAAATAGCCATCTGCCTTATTATGTTTATCCTGTAGACGCAAGATCGTATTATGTACATCATCTTGTACACGAGAAACCTGCTCTCTTGCGGTAGATATTTTAGAATGGACAGACCAAGCTGAAAATATATCATCAAAGAAATAGTCCGCAAATTTTACAAATCCATCTGTTTCAACTGCTAACGATTTCGTTGACATATCTTGTACATCCAGTAGTTCGTTTTGGAAGCGCTGTAATGCAATTTGAGCATTATGAAGATAATTTTCGGACTCATCAAGTGCATCATGCTTTAAATGTGTAGCAATGAGACCCCCACCAAAAAACGTATCCCACGCTGAGTAACCACTTGCAGAATGCAAGGACTCTGCAGCTTGTCCAAGCTTAGTAAGTGCTGCTTCACCAGCTTCTTCTGCTTCCTCTATCTCTATAATAAGTTGTTTCGTTAACATTTCTTCATGCGCTAATTGTTCAAGCCTTTTTGCCTGTTCAGGCTCATGTATTTGTAAATAGCCTTTCTTTTTAGCATTTAATTGCTTTAAAATTTCTTGCAACTCTTGTTCGTTAATTTGAGCAAGTTTAGTGTTTATTTGCCGTAAATCATCTGTCAAATCAACTTCCATCTTCTTTGCTTCATTTATTTTTAATTCAAGAATAGCTGCTTCATCAATTTTTTCTGCACGTAGCTCATCTTGTTGCCCTGTCCACGTACGAATCGTATTCATAAAAGAAAAACCTTCTAACTTATCGAGTTTCAAACGAATTTGATTGAGTGCTTTAGAATGTTTGTAAATTTCCTGTTGTGCACGCTCGATTTGCCTTTCAATTAAATCCTTTTGTTCACTTAACCTACTAGCAGTTCTTAATTGTGCATGAATCATTTCTTGCTCTTTTTGTAATTGTTTCCATTCCATTCATCTCAACTCCTCTTACATATATGTACGGATGAAAACAGGATATGTTTCAATTATCTGTTATTTTTAATAGATCTTTTATTATCTAAAGTTCGTAAAAATCACTAAGAAAAGCCTAGTAATCCCAAAGGATACTAGGCATGTACAATTTTTATAGAGGAATGTTTCCGTGCTTTTTCTCTGGACGTGTTTCGTGTTTGTTTGATAACATATCTAGCCCTTGAATTAGCTTAATACGCGTATCACGTGGATCGATAACATCGTCTACCATACCGCGAGATGCCGCAACGTATGGGTTTGCGAATTTTTCTTTATATTCTTCAATTTTCGCTGCACGTGTTGCTTCTGGATCTTCTGATTTGGCAATTTCACGCGCGAAGATAATATTAGCTGCACCTGCCGCACCCATAACAGCAATTTCTGCGTTTGGCCAAGCAAATACTAAATCAGCCCCAATTGATTTAGAGTTAAGCGCAACGTACGCACCGCCGTATGCTTTACGCAGAATTACTGTAATTTTTGGTACAGTTGCTTCTGAGTATGCATAAAGTATTTTCGCTCCGTGACGGATGATACCACCATGCTCTTGTTTAACACCTGGGAAGAAACCAGAAACGTCTTCAAATGTGATGATTGGTATATTGTAAGCATCACAAGTACGAATGAAACGAGCAGCCTTGTCTGAAGAATCAATATCTAACCCACCAGCTAATACTTTAGGTTGGTTACATACAAGACCAACTGATTCACCAGCAATACGCGCAAAACCAACTACTACGTTTTTCGCAAATTCTGAATGAACTTCCATAAATGAGCCTTCGTCGACGATTTGCTCGACTACTTTACGCACATCATAAGGACGAGTTGTTTCGATTGGTACAGCATCCACGATTTCTGGACGATAGTCATCACCCTCTGGACGTGCCTGACGCGGAGCTTTTTCTTTATTATTTTGTGGTAAGTAGCTTAATAGTTTCTTAATTTGATCAATCGCTGCTTCTTCAGATGGTGCGCGGAAGTGTGCGTTACCACTTACAGCGTTGTTTACTTTAGAACCACCTAAATCTTCAGCAGAGATTTTTTCACCTGTTACCGTTTCGATAACTTTAGGTCCTGTAATAAACATTTGAGATGTTTTATCAACCATTAGAATGAAGTCTGTAATTGCTGGAGAATATACCGCCCCACCAGCACATGGTCCCATGATCACTGAGATTTGCGGAATTACCCCAGAGTAGATTGCATTACGATAGAAAATATGACCATAACCATCAAGTGAAAGTACACCCTCTTGAATACGAGCACCACCCGAATCATTAATACCGATAAATGGTGTACCATTTTTTGCAGCCAGATCCATTACTGTTGCCATTTTTTTTGCGTGCATTTCACCAAGTGCTCCACCAAATACTGTGAAATCTTGAGAGAATAAGTATACCGGACGTCCGTTGATTTTACCGAAACCTGTAACTACGCCATCACCAGGGCCTTCCATCTTGTCCATGCCGAAGTCCACTGTACGGTGTGTAATGAATGGGTTGATCTCGAAAAATGTACCTTCGTCTACTAATAATTCAATACGCTCACGAGCAGTTAATTTGCCTTTATCATGCTGCTTCTCGATGCGCTCATAGCCGCCACCAAGTTCAATTACTGTCTTACGGTCATACAAGTCATTAATTTTGTCGAACATATCCATACTGATCACTTATCCCCTTTTCCACTTTTATCGCATAATTCATATAACACACCGAAAGATGATTTCGGGTGCATGAAAGCAACCTCTGCACCACCAGCACCTGGTCCTGGCTCTTCGGATAAAAGACGTACGCCTTTTTCACGAAGTTCAGCCATACGCTCACGAATTCCTGTTACACCGAAAGCTACATGGTGAATACCTTCCCCACGTTTTTCGATATATCCGTGAATAGTACTTTTTTCACTCATCGGTTCTAATAACTCAATTTTCACATTACCCGCATCTATGAATGCAACACGAACCTGTTGAGATTCTACTTCTTCCACTTTTAGCAGCTTTAAGCCTAAAGTTTCTGTATAATATGTAATGCGTTCATCTAGATCGCGGACTGCAATCCCAATATGATCTACTTTCTCCATGGTGACATCTCCTTCTGTTATGGTACATAATCTATTTTACAGACTTTTTCGTCAAAACTCTACTACTTGAGAAATTTTTCAGATTTGATAAACTATTTATAAGAAAAGAAGGAGCGAACGAGCATATGAGTAATAAAAAATTTCAAAAAATCGTAGTTTATACGATGGTCGCAATCATGGTAATTTCAACTCTAGCATTTGGTTTATCGATGATAGTGTAATGAAAAGCTAGGCGTCCGCATTACTGCGGGCGCTTTTTCTTTACCTTTAACCCCTTAAAAGACTGCTTAATTTCTAAATATCGATCCATTTCCTCAATAAATTGATAAAGTGCCGCTTGTGCTAAAAATTGCTCATGATTTTTCGGTAAAGGTAACTGGGCGAAATCTATCTTTACCTGCTCTAATTTCTCTCTAAAATGACTAGCCGTATTTCCTGAATGAACATGTTCACCGAGGTCTTGTAAAAAGTCAGCAACGATCACAGCCTCTTGTACTATAACAGGAAGCGCCGTTATTTTTGGCAAAACCCTATCAATAATTTCTAGCTGCTGTTCACGCATATCAAAATACACGTAGTAGTCATTTTCTCGTCTCGTAAAATGATTTTCAACATCTTTAAACGCTAGGGATTTTGCACTATTTAATGCTTTAATCGCTTCAATAATTTCCTGCCCATCCCACAAAGTATCGCCTTCTCTTAAATAGTTGGCAATTTCTAAAAATATCTTACTGTAAAGTTCCTCAATTTTAACTCGGTAGTAATTTAATTCCTTTTGAATGTCTGGCATATACATATTTATAGCTATTCCCGTACCATAACCAATTGCCATTAATGCGAATTCATTATAAACAAGTGCCAATGAAAAGCTTTTAGCAGCATAAATATGCATGATAATAACGGCACTAGAGACAAAGCCATCTGCTACCTTTAATGACACAATTGTTGGTATAAAAATGATCAGCATACCTGCTAATGTAAGCGGATGATAGGAAAATAGCTCAAAGCTCAAAAATGCATAAAACATTGCGATAATACTTGCGACAAATCGTGTATAAGCAGCATGAAGAGATTTTTTCTTCGTTGGCTGGACACATAATATTGTTAGAATACCAGCAGATGCATAAGAAGCTAATTGAAAGTATTGGGCAATGGCAATAGCGATTGCTGCGCCAAATGCCGTTTTTAATGTACGATAGCCGATTGAAAACTTCTTCAAGTCGACTGCCTCCTATCTTTTAGTACTCTACTTATTTTATTCAATTCAAAGAAAACTATAAGCTAATCGTTTAGCCAATATTACGAAAATTCTAAATGCAATTCTACTGAAATCAGTGGAGAAAGCGATGCTAATTTGGAGAATTTTTTAGTAGTAAGACTCCGCAGACATTTTATAGCCTGCGGAGTTTTCTGCTAAATGAATAGCTTTTCTTTAATTGAATAAATTAAAGTTCGTCGCAGTATTCCTCAAAGTTTGCTTGTAGGTTTGTTACTACTGACATTGGGTCATGACCTTCAATTTCATAGCGTCCAACTTCTGCTACTACTTGTCCATCTTTTAATAACACAAATGATGGGGAAGATGGTAAATGATCTTCACCGAAGAGATAGCGAGCAGCTGCAGTTGCTTCTTTGTCTTGACCAGCAAACACCGTTACAAGATGGTCTGGACGTTTATCGTAATGTACGCATTGTGCCGCTGATGGACGTGCGATACCTCCTGCACAGCCGCATACTGAGTTTACCATGACTAATGTTGTACCTGGACGAGCAAACGCCTCTTCAACAGCTTCTGGTGTGCGAAGCTGCTCATAACCAGCAGCCTCAATTTCTGCACGTGCTGTTTTTAAAATTTCTTGCATAAATAAATCGTAATCCATATTCATATAGCGATAGCTCCTTTCAAGTTCGCGTCATCATCATCAATTATGCTTCGGCATAATTGCGTCCGAAGGCTTTACCTTCTTTCAGCTGAAAGAAGGTAAGCTTACTAGCTTTAGATATTCGACGCTCATACATCTCCTATCATAGCAGTTAGTGACGAATTTGTGCACCTACTTGCTCACATATTAGATGATATTATTTCTGCGATGGTTCATCGCTAAATAAACGATCTACACCTTGTGTAACTGTCAACTGTCCATTTAAAATTTGACGTTCTAAAAGTTGCACCTGTGCTTTACGTTCTGGATTACCATAAAACATATCGATTAACTGGTCGGTAATCATCGATTGGAACCAATCTCTTGTCTGATTTTGACGTCTGATTGACCAGTAATTATTGGCCTCAACGATTTGTCTGAACTCCCCTATTGTATTCCAGACTTTGTCGAAACCACGTTTTTCCCACGAGCTTACCGGCATTGCTGTGGACATCCAACCTGGAGTTGCAGGCTGTAAGAAATGTAAAATTTGCTTGTACTCGGATACCGTCTTTTTAGCCAGACGAACATTATCACCATCAGCCTTATGCACAACGATGGCATCCGCTAGCTCCATAATGCCCTTCTTCATGCCTTGTAGCTCGTCTCCGGCACCTGTTAAAACTAACAGCAAGAAGAAATCAACCATACCACGGACATACGTTTCACTTTGTCCAACACCAACTGTTTCTATTAAAATGACATCATAGCCAGCCGCTTCACAAACAAGCATCGTTTCACGTGTCTTTTTATGAACACCCCCTAGGGTACCAGCTGATGGAGAGGGACGAACGAATGCATTAGGCTTTCTCACGAGCTCCTCCATTCGAGTTTTATCGCCTAAAATACTTCCTCCCGATAAAGAAGAGCTTGGATCAATCGCAAGGACTGCCACTTTTTTCCCCATCTCACAAAGCATCGTTCCGAAAGCCTCAATGAACGAACTCTTTCCCGCACCAGGAACGCCTGTTATTCCAATACGGACACTGTTTCCTGTATGTGGTAGAAGCTCTTGTAGGAGTTCTTGTGCTTGTACTTTATGTGTTGCATTTGAACTTTCAATGAGTGTAATAGCTTTTGACAAGTGTGTACGAGAGCTTGCACGTACTTCTCGTGCAAGCTCCTGTATGTTTAAATTGCCCGCTTTTTTCTTTCGGAATTTTTTCGGTGTACCATATTGCATTCCGTCGTGAGTTGCCTCTACTCCGTCCATAACAAATAGCGCACTTTCAGGCATTCCTTTGTTTTTGTCCATTATTCAGACACTTCCTCATAGCCTAAACGTTTGTAGATCTCCTCAATAATCTTTTGTGCCGATACAGGAATAACTGTACCAGGTCCAAATATCGCTACTGCGCCAGCTTCATAAAGGAAGTCATAATCTTGTGCTGGAATCACGCCTCCAACAATAATAATGATATCTTCGCGGCCCAGTTTTTCTAGCTCTGCTACTAATTCAGGCACTAGTGTTTTATGACCAGCAGCTAATGAAGATACACCAATGACATGAACATCGTTTTCCACAGCCATTTGAGCTGCTTCAGCAGGTGTCATAAATAATGGTGAAATATCTACATCAAAGCCTAAGTCAGCATATCCTGTTGCCACAACCTTCGCACCACGGTCATGTCCATCTTGTCCCATTTTCGCTACTAAAATACGTGGGCGACGACCTTCATTTTCAAGAAATTCCTCTGTCATTTGTTTCATTTCAGCAATTTGCTCTTCATCTGAGAAGTTTGCAGAGTAAACGCCAGAGATTGAACGAATTACTGCCTTATGGCGACCTGAAACAACTTCGATTGCATCAGAAATTTCACCTAAAGAAGCACGAGCACGCGCTGCATCAACTGCTATTGCTAATAAGTTTTCTTCACCATCTTGCGCCGCTTTCGTTAATCGAGCTAGATGCTTTTGTACTTCTGCTTCATCACGCGCCGCCTTCATGGCTTCTAAACGTTCAATTTGCTTTTGACGAACTAATGTATTATCAATATCTAGAATGTCGATAGGTTCTTCTTTATCTAAACGATATTTGTTTACACCAACGATCGTTTCTGTTTTAGAGTCGATTTTCGCTTGACGTTTTGCCGCAGCTTCCTCGACTTTCATTTTTGGAAGACCTGTTTCAATCGCTTTCGCCATACCGCCAAGCTCTTCGATTTCTTCAATTAATGCCCATGCAGATTTCGTAATCTCATCTGTTAATTTTTCCACATAGTACGAACCGCCCCATGGATCAATTACTTTTGTCATTGCCGTTTCTTCTTGTAGGAACAGCTGTGTATTACGTGCAATACGTGCAGAGAAATCTGTTGGTAGCGCAATCGCTTCATCAAGTGCATTTGTATGCAGAGATTGTGTATGCCCCATTGAAGACGCATTCGCTTCGATTAATGTACGTGTCACATTGTTAAATGGATCTTGCTCTGTTAATGACCAACCAGATGTTTGTGAATGTGTACGAAGTGCTAATGTCTTAGGATTTTTCGGATTAAACGTTGACATCATTTGTGCCCAAATTCGGCGTGCAGCACGCATTTTTGCAACTTCCATGTAATAGTTCATACCGATTGCCCAGAAGAATGATAAACGCGGTGCAAAGGCATCAATATCGATTCCAGCTTTTAGCCCCGTACGAACATATTCAAGACCATCTGCTAATGTATAAGCAAGCTCGATATCATTTGTTGCTCCAGCTTCTTGAATATGGTAACCAGAAATCGAAATAGAGTTAAATTTCGGCATATATTTCGCTGTATATTCAAAAATATCTGCAATAATTTTCATTGACATTGCCGGTGGATAAATATATGTGTTACGAACCATGTATTCTTTTAAAATATCGTTCTGAATCGTACCCGCTAATTGGTCTGGTGTAACGCCCTGCTCTTCAGCAGCAACGATATAGAACGCAAGAACTGGCAATACAGCACCATTCATTGTCATAGAAACTGACATTTGATCCAAAGGAATTTGATCAAATAAGATTTTCATATCTTCTACAGAGTCAATCGCTACTCCAGCTTTACCAACATCCCCTGTTACACGAGGATGGTCTGAGTCATAGCCACGGTGAGTTGCTAAGTCAAAGGCAACAGAAAGTCCTTTTTGACCCATTGCTAGATTACGTTTGTAGAATGCATTTGATTCTTCAGCTGTTGAGAAACCAGCATATTGGCGAACAGTCCAAGGTCGAGCTACATACATAGTAGGGTATGGACCGCGCGTATTTGGCGCAATACCAGCCACATCATTTAAATGTTTAGCCTCTTTAATATCTTCTTTTGTGTATACATCTTTTATTTCAATACCTTCATTTGTCATGAATTTTTCTTCTGACGCTTGAGGTGCTTTTGATGCTAAAACTTTTTCGATTTCAACTGCACTAAAATTTGGCTTGCTCATCGTTGGACCTCCTTCATGCTAGCGAACACTGAATTTAATTTTTCGATGATGTTCTGTCCTGCGAAAATAAAGCCGTTTAAGCCATTTGCTAACCAAGCTTCTTCTTCGTCTTTAAATTTACCTGCAACGTCAACAATTACGTTTGCTGGTTTGCCAGCTAAAATGGCTGGTACCAATTCTTTTGTATCGTCATCATTACCTGCAATGACCACGTATGTTGCTTCTGTAGCATTTAACCAAGCTAATGCTTCTTCAGCTGTAGCAATTGGTTCACTTTTTTCTGGTACTAGACCTACAGTATTTAAGAAACCTGATACGAAATCAGCACGTGGTTTTGAATTTTTTAGTGTACCTAATGCTAAGATTCCTGTTTTCACATTTGCTGCTGTCATTTCCGCACGTAATTGTTCAAAAGGTTTAGCAATGCGCTTAATTTCTGCAAACGCTGGGTTTGTTGCGCTTTCAAGCACATCTGCTGGATTGGCATAAATATTTGTACCGATTAATGATTGCTTACGCGTTTGTACCGCTTTGATACGAGCTTGATAGGATTTTTCTAGTTCCTCCATAAGCTTTCCAGATACAGTGTAAGCGTCGATGCCTCCAGCTGCTTCAATTTCTAAAAATAATGCCCAAGCTTCTTTCACAAAATCTGCTGTTAATGACTCAATAAAGTAAGAGCCACCAGCTGGGTCTATCACTTTTAAAACATTTGTTTCTTCTTTTAAGATTAAAGATACATTTCGTGCAATACGAACCGATTGATCTGTTGGTTTCGTTAATGCATCATGAGGGTGAACTGTAAAGACATCCGCACCACCAATTAAACCAGAAAGAGCTTCATTCGCAGAACGTAATAAGTTTACATAAACATCCAGCTTCGAGAAGCTTCTTAACGATGTTTCGGCAATAGTTGGAACTTTTACGCCATTAGTTACTCCATAAGCGGATGAGAACGCTTTCCAAAGTACTTTAAAAGCACGGAGTTTGGCAATCTCTGTAAAGAACTGTGTATCCACTGCAAATGATACATAAAATTTCTTCGCGAACGCTTCAAAGCTTTCTTCTTGATTTGCGTATTTTGCGGCTAATGCAAGTGCATATGCTAACTCTTGTACTGCGTTTGCTCCTTCATTATGATAAACCGTTGTGTCCGCACCGATTGAGCGCACGCTCGGGAAATCATTTAAAGAGATGGAGATAGGATATTTCGATACGATGAAACCTTTTACAGCTTCTCGCTGATCAACTGCTATTTTGTCGAATACTGCTAATAATGGGTCCTTTGAATTTTCAACCGACATTTTAAACGAATATTCAGAGAAATAAGTCGCTAATTGTGCCACTACTTCTTCAGTCCATTCAAAATTCACATGGCTATCAATTGTTACTACTTCATTGCCTCGAGCTAAGCTATCATCAAGCTGTGCGAAAAATGCCTCGCTTGTTTCAGCATATATTTGCTGTGCCACTCGAAATGCTTCGTTATTTTGTAGGGAACGGATTGTAGCAACTTGTTTATCAAGTTCTTCACCAAGTTTTGCTACTAAACTTTCTTGGGTGTAAAGAGGTTCTAATGTAATACCTTCACTCGTTTTCGTTAAAAGAGACTCGAATGGTTTCCCTTTTAAAGCCTTGATTGCTGCATCTTGCCATTCTGAATAGGACGGCATTTCAAATTCAATATTTTTCATGTTGTTTGACATGCGGACGCTTAATCAGCTTCCCCCCTTAGTAGTTTCTATTTGTTATTCTACATGACAAATTGCGACTCGGAAAGCAAAAAAAAATCGGAAACCGTTATATAACAGGCTTCCGACAAGTCATCAGTAGACTGACGTTGAAGATTTATTTGTATTTTCGAGTATTTCTTTCACTCTATTGAGGAATTTACCACAGACAAGTCCATCAAGAACACGATGATCTAAAGATAAACATAAATTCACAATATCTCGTGCAGCGAACATTCCACCAGGTAGAATAACCGGTTTTTTTACAATACTTTCCACTTGAAGGATCGCCGCTTGCGGGTAATTAATGATGCCCATCGACTGAACAGAGCCGAATGCACCCGTATTATTGACCGTAAATGTACCACCTTGAATATCATCCATCGACAGTTTTCCGGCACGAACTTTCACTGCAAGCTCATTAATTTCCTTCGCAATGCCTTTAATCGATTTTTCATCAGCGTGTTTTATAACAGGAACGAATAATGCATCCTCTGTTGCGACTGCAATGGAAATATTGATGTCATGCTTTTGTATAATTTTATCCTCTGCCCACATGGAGTTCATCATCGGGAATTCCTTTAGAGCTTGAGCAACAGCTTTTACAAAGAAAGCAAAATACGTAATATTAAATCCTTCTTTTTGCTTAAATTCTGTTTTCATACTATCACGATATGCGACTAAATCTGTAACATCCACTTCCATCATCATCCATGCATGTGGCACTTCATGAACGCTTCGTACCATATTATTAGCGATAGCACGGCGCACCTTCGTTACTGGAATTTCAATATCGCCTGCTTGCATTGGTTGTGTAGGTGTGGCGGCTTTAGTATTCACCTGTGATGCAGGTGCTGTAACTGGTGCTGATTGTGGTACGTTTGCATCGACTACAGGTGAAGTTTCCACTAAAGGACTTGGCACATTCCCTGTTTCAATCAGTTTCATTAGGTCTTTTCTTGTAATACGTCCACCTTCACCAGTACCTGTGATTTGATCAAGGGCAATTTCATACTCTTGTGCAAGTCGAAGAACAGCTGGTGAATAACGTACTTTATCCTGGCGAACTGTTTTTTGTGATGCTTTAATAGCAGTAGTTGGCTGCTGTGTTTCCTGTTTCTTTTGTACACCTGCATTTAAAATTGCCGTACTTACCGCTGATTTTTTCGGTGGAGGCGGAGGAGGTAACTCACTGTCACCTGCTATTTCAACAGAACAAACGACTGCACCAACCGGTAACGTTTGCCCTTCCTCTGCAAGTAGCTCTGCTATGACTCCTTCAAAAGAAGACGGGATTTCTGCATTTACTTTATCTGTTACAACTTCTGCTAGTGGATCATATTTTTTTACTGTATCACCTGGCTTGACAAGCCATTTTTCAATTGTACCTTCTGTTACACTTTCGCCGAGCTGTGGCATTGTAATATTTTGAATAGCCATCATCTATTCCCCCCATCAATTATGCCTAGGTGTAATTGCATCTATCAAATTACTATCATATTTATAATATACTCATCATCATAAAGTGCGGGTTGATTTCCGTTGCGACTGGGCGCTTTCCTGAGGGCGTCCGATGAGCCGGTAATCCCTAAGGAGTCGCCCAGCCTTCACTCCAATCAACTTATATACATGACATAACGTTTTAAAAAATGTCATTCCGAACTTTTGATGAAGAGCCTTAAAATACCTGTGACATTTATAAGCTTTAGGCTATGACGCATAGATAAACAATCACATTTATTTTAACTTTTAAAAGCTTCTATTTACCACATGAGTGGATATCAGAAATAGATCCTTTTAAATTAGAATGCGGCAAGTTCTCGCATCGCACGCTCTACTTTATCAGGGTTGATCATAAAATATTTTTCCATTGTCGGTGCATACGGCATAGCCGGAACATCAGGTCCTGCAAGGCGTTGAATTGGTGCATCAAGTTCAAATAAACAATGCTCTGCAATGATTGCTGCAACCTCACTCATAATGCTACCTTCTTTATTATCCTCAGTAACTAGTAAAACTTTACCTGTTTTACTTGCCGCCTCAATGATTGCTTCTTTATCAAGTGGATATACCGTGCGTAGGTCAAGAATATGCGCTGAAATACCATCTGCTGCTAGACGCTCTGCAGCTTGTAATGCAAAATGGACAGCTAAACCATACGTAATAACAGTAACATCTTCTCCTTCCCGCTTAACATCTGCCTTACCAATCGGCAATGTGTAATCGTCTACTGGGACCTCCCCTTTAATAAGACGATATGCACGCTTATGCTCAAAAAACAGCACGGGATCTTCATCGCGGATTGCTGCTTTTAATAAGCCTTTTGCATCGTATGGTGTTGAAGGTATAACAATTTTCAACCCTGGTGTTCCTGCAAAAAGCGCCTCAACAGACTGCGAATGGTAGAGCGCTCCGTGAATACCCCCACCAAATGGTGCACGTATAACCATCGGGCAAGACCAGTCATTATTTGAACGATAGCGGATTTTTGCTGCCTCAGAAACGATTTGGTTAACGGCAGGCATGATGAAGTCAGCGAATTGCATCTCGGCAATTGGACGCATTCCATACATCGCAGCACCAATACCAACACCTGCAATAGCACTTTCTGCAAGAGGCGTGTCAAGTACCCGATGTTCACCAAATTGCTCGTAAAGACCTGCTGTCGCTTTGAAAACCCCGCCCTTACGACCAACGTCCTCTCCTAAAATGAAAACACGCTCATCACGTTCCATCTCTTCCTTCATCGCTAATGTAATCGCATCAATATAAGACATCACTGCCATTACACGTCACCTCCGTCCACTGGTGCATATACATATTTCAAAGCATGCTCTGGTGCTGCATACGGAGCAGCTTCTGCATAATCTGTTGCATCATTTACTTCGGCCATGACACGCTCTTCTATTTCAGCACGTAGTTGTTCTGTCATAACTCCAGCATCTATTAGATACTTTTCAAATAACAGAACGGGATCCTTCGCCTTTCCTTCTGCTATATCCTCGGCAGTGCGATATTGACGATCATCATCATCCGAAGAATGAGCCGTTAAGCGATAAGTCACTGTCTCTATTAAACTTGGACCTTCACCTCTACGAGCACGATCAGCCGCTTCTTTCACAACCTTATAGACTTGCAACGGACATTTTCCATCAACTGTAACACCTGGCATACCATAGCCAATACCGCGATCTGATACTTTCGCACAGCCTAATTGACGTTCAACTGGTACAGAAATTGCATATTGATTATTTTCTACCATTATAATAACTGGCAGCTTATGCACTCCTGCGAAATTCGCACCTTCATGAAAATCACCCTGGTTAGAAGAGCCTTCACCAAGCGTAACAAAAGTAAGAAAATCTTCTTTTTGTAGACGACCTGCTAGAGCTACTCCCACCGCATGTGGAACCTGTGTAGTAACCGGTGAAGAACCTGTTAGAATACGATGTTTCTTATGTCCAAAATGACCTGGCATTTGACGCCCACCCGAAGTTGGATCCTCTGCTTTTGCAAATGCTGATAACATCAATTCTCTTGGTGTCATACCAAAATGTAAAACAACACCCATATCACGATAGTAAGGTGCAATATAATCTCTATTATTATCAAGAGCAAAGGCTGCCCCTACTTGTGCTGCCTCCTGCCCCTGGCATGAAATAACAAATGGAATTTTACCAGAACGGTTTAATAACCACATACGTTCATCTAGTCTTCTCGCCATTAACATCGTTTCGAATATTGCAAGTACATCTTCATTTTTTAAACCTAAATCCTCATGCTTAATTTGAACACCTTGCATACGAACACCCCTTTCGAACGTTTCGCTTTCGCTACAAAAGCACTTTCTAGATATAGATAACTAAAGCATTTATGGCTCTTCACTAAAATATGTACTTGATTGCACAGAAGGACGTTTTCCACAAACGTCACCTTCCCCTTTATGCGCTTTTATACCAATCTACCTTTTAATCAAGAACAAATTTTTGTTTTGATCCTAGACTTTAGTTACGAAACTATGAACCTTATAAATGAATGGCGCGATGATCCACTGCTAACGCTGATTCCGCTAACACCTCATTCAGTGACGGATGTGGATGAATAGCCTGGCTTATTTCCCAAGGCGTTGCATCCAATAATTTAGCAAGTGATGCTTCTCCAATTAAATCTGTCACATGTGGACCTACCATATGAATACCCAAAATATCATTCGTTTCTTCATCGGCAACAATTTTCACAAAACCATCTGTCTCTCCATTAACTAGTGCTTTTCCAATCGCCTTGAACGGAAACTTACCAATCTTCAATGAATAACCTTGCTCTCGTGCAGCACTTTCTGTTAAGCCAATACTTGCGACCTCAGGGTAAGAATAAACGCATTTCGGAACATTTAGAACATCGAGTCCCTCTGTTTTTCCCGTTGCAATATGCTCAATCGCAGATACCCCTTCGTGTGAAGCAACATGAGCTAATTGTAAGCCACCGATAACATCCCCTATGGCATACATATGTGATTCCTTCGTTTGATACGAATCATTGACTTTGATAAACCCATTTTCAACTTCTATTTCTGTATTTTCTAAGCCAATACCTTGTGTATTTGCTTCGCGTCCAACACAAAGCAATAATTTATCAGCCTCAAATAATTCATCCTGATCATTAATTTTTGCAGAAATGTAAACGTTATCATTTTCAACTTTAAAGGTTCCCGAATCTAAGCGAGCGTTCGTCACAATTCGGACGCCTCTTTTTTCAAGTTGTTTGGTTACTTCTTTTACAATATCCGCATCCTCTGCAGGTAAAATAGATGACCCATATTCAATGACCGTTACGTAAACCCCAAAATCACAAAGCATCGAGGCCCATTCAATTCCAATAACTCCTCCACCAACAATTAACAATGACTTTGGCAGTTCTTCCATTTCCAATGCATGATCAGAGTTCATCACATATTTACCGTCAACCGTTAGTCCTGCCATTCCTCTTGGCTTCGATCCTGTGGCAATCACCACATTTGTTGGAACTAGCATTTCATTTTCATCGCCATTACTCATTTCAACTGAAATAGTTCCAGGCATCGGTGAGAAAATGGATGGACCTAAAATTCGCCCTATTCCCTGATAAACGTCTATTTTCCCCTTTTTCATCAGTGTATTCACACCTTGGCTCAATTGCTCAACAATAGCTTGCTTCCTGTCTTGCACTTTGTCGAATTGCAATGTAACTCCTTCAATACCAACACCATATTCAGCAGCTGTTTTATTTGCCATACGATACACTTCTGCACTTCGAAGTAAGGCTTTACTTGGTATACAGCCTTTATGCAAGCATGTTCCACCTAGTCGTTCACGTTCGACAATAGCTGTTTTTAAGCCCAACTGTGCAGCTCGGATTGCAGCAACATAGCCCCCTGTACCTCCACCTAAAATGACAACATCATAGTTTTGAGCCATATGGATTCCCCCTTGTGAGAAAAATACTAAACATTCATTTAATCTATTAATTTACGATAAAGTTAGAAGAAGTCGACAATGCGACTTCTTTCAACGAATAAGCGGTTCTTAACGACCGTGTAAAATATTTTTTTCATTTTTTAAAAATTGGCTACGAGACTTTGATACTCGAGCGATACGTTCTTCTGCTAAACGATTAGCTGCAACATATGTCGGTATACCATCACGTTTAGAAATCGCGAAGATTTTTTCGATGCTATCATAAATTCCTTCGACACGCTTCATTGCACGTTCACGGTTATATCCATATAATTCATCAGCTACATTTATTACTCCACCTGCATTAATCACATAATCAGGTGTATAAACGATCCCTAATTCATGTAAATAATCACCATGTCGAGAATCTTGTAGTTGGTTATTGGCAGAACCTGCGATAACCTTTGCTTTTAGTTGCGGAATCGTTTCATCATTTAAAATCGCCCCTAATGCACAAGGTGAGAAAATATCAACTTCCTGTGAATAGATTTCCTCCGGTGCTACAGCAGTCGCCCCAAAATCATTTACAACTCTATCAATTGCCGCTTGATTAATGTCTGTAACAACAAGTTTTGCACCCTCATTATGTAAATACTCGCAAAGCTTGTAGGCAACATTTCCTAGACCTTGTACAGAAATAGTACGCCCCTCTAATGAGTCAGAGCCAAACGCTTCTTTTGCAGCTGCTTTCATCCCAAGGTAAACTCCGTAAGCAGTTACTGGCGAAGGATTTCCTGATGAACCAAAAGCAGGGGAAATTCCCGTTACATAATTTGTCTCCTCATGCATTAAATCCATATCTGTCACTGTTGTACCTACATCTTCTGCCGTAATATAGCGACCATTAAGCCCTTGGATAAAACGTCCTAGTGCACGGAACATTTCTTCATTTTTATCTTTAAATGGGTCACCGATAATAACCGTTTTTCCACCGCCAAGGTTTAAACCAGCTGCAGCATTTTTATAAGTCATCCCTCGTGCTAAACGCAATGCATCCTCTATCGCATTTTCTTCTGATGCATATGTCCACATACGTGCCCCGCCTAATGCTGGTCCAAGTGTTGTGTCATGGATAGCGATAATCGCTTTTAACCCCGATGCTTCATCTTGGCAAAATACCAATTGTTCATAATCATACTTTTCCATATACTTGAAGATTTCCATGAAAACTCGCCCCTTTGCTTTGGAAAGTGCATTCTCAAATGCCCATCCAATTCAGTATAATTAAAGTTCGAAAAATTGTTTAACAATGGATAATATTGCTCCATTTAATTTTACAATACTGACAATTTCACAATTTAGCAACTATTATTACATTTTCTTGTTTAAGTAAGAATTTTCTAAAGATTCTGTTACGATTGCTATGTTATGTCTTACTTGTTGTTGGGTTAATCAGTTCCATAGTTTTATAACGTTTCTTGACATTCCAATCTCCACAGGTACAATTAAACTTAGGAATAAGGAGGGACATGCATGGCTCGTTTTGCTGCATTTATAGTAATGCTTATTCCAGGTCTTATGGCTGCAGGTGGCATTAAATTTATGCGTGATACATTATTTGGTAAGCTCATCTCACCTTTCCCATTTTTATGGCTACAATTTGTCGTTGGCATTATTCTCTTTGTTATAGGCTTTGGCTTTTTCGCAGGATTTTTACTTCACCGCGATCGAAAAAATGGAAAAGTGGCTCCGCGCTTCCAAAAAAAATAAAAATAGCTATCCTATTAAGTCTCAACAGACTTATTGGATAGCTATTTTTATAGTCATTCAAAACGTAAACAACACATGTTTATTTGTGCGAAAGCGAAGCGTCAGCAACGACTTCGCCAAGGTGAAATTGATTAACGTTGTTGTCTCTCAATTACTTTATCCGGAAAATCAGTAATCCAACCAATTACAGAAGGATGCGGATTCGTTAAAAATGTTTCATTTCCATCAATTGCATAAAAACGACATGCTTTATCACTCGCTACACAAGCCTCTAAATATCTTGGTTTATAATACTTTTTATGCATATGAACACTATCAATTGCTTTGTAATCACTAAGCAAATCCCATTTTAATTTTTTCGTTGCTATAAGTGCTGTTTCATAGTCTGGCTTATATTGTTTCACAATCTCTAGAAGCTCATAGTGAAACGATGAAAAATGACTGCCAGTAGGCAAAGTAAGCCCATGAAGCATTTGAATAAGTGCGCTTTTATTATCAAGGATTGTTGATTTTAATTCGATATTAAGGGGAAACTGTTGAGAATTTGCCCATGCTAAAACAACTTCAAACGTCGGAATTTTATACGTTGAAAATAATCGTCTCCACGGCTTCCCAAGTTTAAAGCTTACTAGCTCCTCTTTCGTACATTCGTTCACAAGCTTATTGATACCAACCAATCTTGACAGCTGTGGATCATGAAACACTACTGGAATGCCCTCTTTTGAAAGCTGGATATCTAATTCAATTCCATCTGCCCCAAGGTCTAATGCCTTTTCAAAAGACTTCAAGGTATTTTCAAGTGCATACGCTGAAGCTCCACGATGGGCAAATACAGGAATAAAAGATTCACTAAGCATTTAACTCACCAAACTCAATAAGAAATTTACCCTTTTTCACCTTACTTAATAAGGATGATTTTTTGCCAATTTGAATATAGGTACCAGGATAAGCTTCCTTCGTAACAGTAATTTCCTCTTTTCCAGCATGACGCATTTCATCCATTATTAGCTTAACCTCACGATCAATGGTCACTGCATCCGCTTTCAATTTTGCTAAAATTTGTTTCGTACCCTCAAATGTAGCTATTTGCTCCTTAGACATTTGGTTTAGGAGTGGCAATAAGTTTTTTATTTTCCCCTCGTACTCAGAGATTTCCGATTGCAGTTGCTTAAGCTTTCCCGCCTTCTCTTGCATAATAGAATAGCTTTCCTGTTTATTGACGCTTTCGATGATTAAATCCGTTCGACGCTCTAAACGATTTCCTGAAATGGCAGTAACGATTGTATTTTTTGCTACTGCACGGCCTCCAATAATTTTTCCTTTTCGTTCGTCCACAAAGATAGAATGGGCAATTAGCTGGGATCCCAATGAATAAAATCCTATATGGATACTGTCAGCTGCAACTAGATTTGCCTCATTGACATGCTTAACGAAAATATTGCCGCCTGCCTCTACAATAGTTGAGCCTAAACCAAAAATCCCTCCACGAATATAAACGTCACCTTCAATGGATTTAATCAGTTTGGCACCGCTTACACCTTCAGCACCCTCGATGGAAATATCTCCAGTAGCAATGACTGTATAGCCTGATGTAACTGTTCCTCTAATGCTTAAAGAGCCATTAAATTCGAGATTCCCTGTTTCAACGCCAACGTCCCCATGAATTGGCAAATGTCTATTAACACCAATCATGCCTTTGACATCATCTAATACACCAGCTATTTTTGAACGGATGACAGTCTTCCCATCCTCTTCCACCTCATAAGCCGATTTTTTATCATATCGTATAGAAGAATCACGACCCGGTACTGCAGCCATCATTTCACCTAGTACATTTTCCCCTGTTTTACCTAATGTCGCAGGTATTTTCTCGCCTAGCCACGAACCTTCGGATATTTCAGAAATAAAGTTCATGTCATAATAATCAGCTTTGCCATCTTCGCGAATTACTGGCTTTCTCTCTGGTTTAGGTAAGTATGTAATTTGTGCATCTGTCCCTGCTACTGGTTGTGTACCTTGAGCAATTAAAAATGCTTTTCCTGTCTCAATCTTAGAAATATCAAAATTTAATATTCCATGAACAATTCCTTCGTTTTCGATAGTTTCCAGAATTTGTTCCGTTAATTTCTCTTTATTCTTTAGAATATAATCATGTGGTTCATAGACAAATATTGAGGCAGACATTTTATCTCGTGCAACTTCAGCTTCAACATTAGGAAGCCAGCGTCCAATTTCAACAGGGCTTGTGCTTTCAGTTGCTAAGACATTTTTTAATATTGAAAAATTCGACAACTTAAGTCGGGGATGACTTCGTAAAATACTATCAAATTCTTTTAATGGAAAACCGGCACTGTAAGTAAACATATATACCTTGCCATTTTCTTCCGTTATTTCGAATTTATCATTTCGAACTAGAATCAAGCTACCTCCTCCTTCCCTCTAACTGTAAGTATATACAATCTATTTACATTTGTTTAGAGACAATTGTCACTACTCAGAAAGAAGATACACGTACTTTATAAGCAATATATACATCCACCATTTTCATTTTCACATCATTATTAGTCGATTTATACTATATAAAAGCAAGGTTTTACTCAGTCTTCAAAATTTCACTGTCCACATTGTATACATTTCACTGTTAATAATCAGGAAATTTACTTAATTTTTAACTAACCTAAATAATTGATAATATATCTGTCATAATTTTCATAATCATACTTAGGCCTTCAATACTAAATAAACATGCCCTGGAAACCGTTTATACAGACGTTCGAATAAAGTTGAATGATGGTTACTAGCCCTACTCTAGAATAGCCTCAATGTGAAGGTGCGCACCTAATTGATCAAAATTTAGGAGCTGCTCACGTGTCATATAGTAAACGCTAATGCTTCCATTCATTCCAAGCCGCACTTCAAATAAATTATCTTCTATTTGTGTTATTTCTAACGAGTTTTTTTCGTCAAGCTGTATGTTTACGCTTTTCATATGTTATCACCCCATTAAGTTATAAACGATCAACAGCATTGTTGATCGTTTAATTTATTACTTTCCTAATACATGTTCCGCTAACACACTTTGAATTTTATATATGTTAGTTGATTTATTAAAATTTTTTTGTATCGGTAATTCACTACCGGAAACCCAAATTTTTAACTCTGCATCAAGATCAAATGTTCCCGCCGTTTCAACTGAAAAATGAAGAATACTCTTATACGGAATTGAATGATATTGTGTTTTCTTTCCAGTGACTCCTTGTTTATCGATTAAGATAAGTCTTTTATCCGTAAAAATAAACGTGTCTCTTATAATTTTATAGGCATTCTTAATTATTTCATTAGGTGTTAATAAATCTTTAACTTCTTCCCGTAATTTTTCTAGATTAACTTCACTAGCATTACCTATTATACCATCAAATAATCCCATCTTAACTCCCCCTCCAAATGTCCATCCTCCATTTAAAATATGAGATGTTTTTTCCATAAATTCAACACAACTCCGTTAAACGATCCTATTTATAACTTCGAATAAGCAGCAATTTCCAATTGACTAAATACTAAAATAGTGTAAAATTACACTACAAGAGATGTTTTAGTGGATAAATTTGAGCAAATGGTTTGTAGCTTCAATTTTACTCGGAATAATAGGGAGTATTCCATTTTTCAATAAGCAAAACAAAGCCTATCACACATCAATCAAGGACTTGTGCGTAAAAAATGATTATTGTTAAGAAGGAAGCAACAATAAAGAAGGGTGACGTAAAATGAATAAAAAAAAGATATATATTACAATTAGTATCCTAATTGCTGTTATTGTCATTGCTATTCCAATGGGTTTTATTTATGTGCTAAACAATGGTAATCCATATACAAAATACATCGCTAATAAGTATGTTCCAGAATATTTGGAAGAGAAGGGATATACAGACGAAAAAATTGAAGAATCACATTATGTTCAGCCAAAGTACTTAATAAATAAAGATTTTTTTCATGGACATTATATGGTTATTTTTAAAGATGAGCCGAATACAACCTATTATTATGGAATAACTAAAAAAGGAAAACAAGTTCAGCAATTTTGTGAAAAAGACAGACTTTCATTAGATGGTGTTACTGAAATATTTGAGGGTGAGACAAAATATAGTGAGAAAGAATGTAAAAATTCTTTAGATAATAGAGATTTATAATGATAAGTCCAAGTTGAGACTCCCACCCCTAAAGGGATAAGCTGACAAAAAATTAATACGTTAACAAGGACTATTATCTCCTTTTCAACAATAGAATCAATAACCACTAGGACTTGTGCGTAAAATTACACACAAGTCCTTTTTTACGTTACCTCTATCCCCACCACATAGCTATTCAATAACGATTAGGCATCAGTGATACTGAGTTCCTGCTTTAAGTAATTTCGCAAAAAAGACACCCTTTCACTTTTTGATTTTCAAGGAAACCAATAAATGTAGGCGTGTCAAATTCACATGTTCGTATTTAGTTAATTATAAGTTATAACATTATTGAAGAAAAAAATAAGCTGATCTATATACGTTCATTTAACACCCCAATTGCTGAATAAGCGAGAATCTACATTACCACGTTTCTCACTTTATTAACTTATATCAATTATTGTGCATATGTAGTGTTACTGTCTCTTTTCAACAAATAACAAAATTAGTGTTGCAAATGGGCCTAATACAAGAGAAAGTAAAAACCAATTTAACCCCGTTCTATTTTTCCCTTGTGCAAGGGCAGCATTTATCAACGCCAATGTACCCCAACCTACGAAATATTGGTTATCCATAATCCGCCCCCTTATCTCATTTAACGATACTGCATCGTTAGTATACATTTCTTCACAAATTTGATTATAACACATCCAAATAACACGCTTCACAAAAGGTGCAAATACTGGTAATTTGTGACATCTCCATTAAGGATCGACTTATCAAATCACAAATTATTAATTTCACTATCTTCTTCTTTCAACATTAGCTACGTTTTAACAGCAACCACGATTTAAGTTGATTTCTGATTTTCTGCGAATAATAAACAAAGCCCTGTTTTCCCAACTTTGTTTTACGTAATAACAACGCATTACCCCGCAAATCTATATCAGATGCTACAACTTCCAACAATTCACCTATCCTAGCTACAGTATTAAAGATTAATCGAGCTATTACCCAATCGCAGTACTGATCGAATTTCGTAACGTCGAAAGAACGGATATACTGTTTTCATTCATTATCTTCGAGCATAACTTTGATTTTTCGCTTCGGTTTAACATTCTTCAAATCCTTCAAATGATTGCTGCGAATAGAATGCATTTATGTTACGTATATAATTCGCTATTGTCGTTTTACTTACCAGCTTGCCAAAATCGCCTCGTCGTTCTGGGTAGTTTACAGGCGTTTCTGCAGCACTTATCTCGAACCTGCCTCTTTCTTCGATAGAACGAATATAAGCGCGTATATGCTCTATCTTGTCGCTTTTAACGTCATCTATTCCGACATTATCTAAGAGATACCTTTAGTCTAAGTGTTTGTTCATACGATTTTGTGTTTTAGGCGAAAGACCTTTTGCGGAACAATCCAACATATTAAAAATGAATTAAAAAACATAAAAAATACGCCCCCTCAAACAGTGGCGTAAACTGTCTAAAAAGGCGTTATAAAATATGCAGTATAATTGCTATAAATAATAATTTTATGGTCATTCTCCGCTAAGCCACAAACCTATAACGATTAGCTCGCCATCATATCAATACGAATCTTGTCAGCGATCATGGCAATAAATTCGCTATTTGTCGGCTTCGATTTTAAATGATGTACTGTATACCCAAACATCGACGAAATCGATTCATAATTGCCACGATTCCATGCGACTTCAATGGCATGACGAATCGCACGTTCAACTCGTGATGGCGTTGTATTGAATTTTTTAGCAATTTCTGGATATAAAATTTTCGTCACAGAGCCTAATAACTCGATATCTTCGAATACCATCTGAATAGCTTCTCGCAAATAAGAATAGCCTTTAATATGTGCAGGAACGCCGATTTCTTTAATAATGGCTGTAATCGTGCTATCCAATTGATGTTGATTTAATTTTTGAGGTGCCGCCGGTTGTAAAACGCTTGACTTTTTAGGAAGTGTTGCCTTCTGTCCAGCACAATGTAAGATTTTTTGAACCAATTGATCAAATTCAAATGGCTTTAGCATGAAATAAGATGCACCTAAGTCTACAGCCTGTTTCATCACATCTTCTTGACCAAAAGCAGTTAACATTATAACTTGAACTGATGACATTCGTTCATTTTGATAAATCGACTCTAAAACAGCTAACCCATCAAGATGTGGCATTATAATATCTAGCAATAAAATATCCGGTGTGAATTCCTCTAGCATTTGTAAACAAACTTTTCCATTTGAAGCAGTTGCAATGATTTCAATTTCAGGATGTCCTTGAAAATACTGCTCCATCGTTTTTAATAACTCACGATTATCATCTGCAATCGCTACTTTAACCTTTGTCATTTAAATTCCTCCTTCTGAACTGTGCTTCGAATATCACCTCAAAGCGTTACCTACCCCAATGCTTTTTTTGCACACTGTGGAATTTTCGACATTTTTGTTTTAAAAACCTTTTCTATTTCCAAAAATGAGTATGTAGTCCGATACTTTCTTTTAATATCGACAAGTTATGATAAATATTTGCAAAGCGTCAAATGCTTATACAATTTATTTTAGTGAAAAAATGGAGATAAAACTACAGTTTTTTTTAAAATTCCCTCCGAAATAAGTTTCCCACTTCTAAAACGTGATGTGACAGCATCAGTGAAAGTGAGAGATGAATTTCGGTTAGGTGTAGCAGTTGTCTCTTTTTTTGCCATGATATAATTAGCTAAAGATTGTTATATCAAAAAAATTGTACAATAATAATCATTCAGTGTTCTTGTTCTAGTCGTAAAATACCGTAGAAAAGTGAAGGATGATGTCATTTCTGATTATGCGAAAGATATGTCTGTTCGACTGGAATGAAGATTACAATATCTTCTTGGTCGAATGGAATCACGATATGGTCATCAATGCTTATATAAGAAAATAAGGCATGAAGTGAGGTGATTCGATATGGCAAACAAAGCCTATAAGTTTCGTCTGTATCGAACGCAAGAGCAAGAGAAACTTCTTGCGAAAACTTTCGGTTGTGTTCGTTTTGTCTACAACAAAATGCTTTCGGAGCGAAAAGAAATGTATGAGCAATTCAAGGACGACAAGGAAGCGTTAAAGAGGCAAAAATTCCCGACTCCTGCCAAGTACAAAGAAGCATTTGCATGGCTTAAAGAAGTAGACAGCCTTGCACTGGCAAACGCTCAACTGAACTTGCAAAAAGCATACAACAATTTCTTTTCTGGTCGTGTTGAATTTCCGAAGTTCAAAAATCGTAAGGCAAAACAATTCTACACAACCGATGTGGTAAACGGAAACATTATGCTTTTTGGTGGCTCTATCAAATTACCGAAACTGAAACTTGTAAAAATAAAACAACATCAAAAAATTCCGTCTCATCATCACATCAAGTCTTGTACGGTATCTCGAACTAAAACGGGAAATTACTATGTTTCCTTTCTTACCGAATATGAACATCGACCTATACAAAAAGAAGTACAAGATGTTGTTGGATTAGATTTTTCCATGAATGGCTTATTTGTCGATAGCGAAGAAGGTAAGACAGCCAATTACCCACATTTCTATCGTCAATCCTTGGAAAAAAACGCTATGATTGCGTGGTGATCGAAGACCTCAGCATGAAGGGGATGTCACGAGCCCTCCATTTCGGTAAAAATGCAGATAATGCATGGGGCATGTTTCCAACATTTCTTAGGTTCAAGTTAGAGGAGCAAGGGAAAAAGTTGATCAAAATAGACAAGTGGTTTCCATCTTCAAAACTTGTTCCTATTGTGGTCAAATAAAGGAATCTCTATCCCTTTCTGAGCGTGTGTTCCACTGTGATTGTGGGTTTGTAGCAGACAGGGACTGGAATGCCGCCATCAACATTAAACATGAAGGATTGCGGTTATTATCCTTAGCGTAGCAAAAAGAACTTTTGGAACAAGAGGGATAGCTCGGTCAGTTTTCGTTGGCTACTAAAAGCAACGATGAGTCGAGAAGCCCGCACTTCAAAATCGTTAGGTTTTAAGTGGGGGGCAGTTCACGTATCGCTAATCACTTCATAAATAAACGAAATACTTGATGAACAATAATATATTTTCACGAAAGAATGGAGCCACCTCTTGGCAGCTCCTTCGTTTAAGATGATTTTTTTAACATTTCCGCTACAGTAATGGCCGCTCCTTTTTTCGGCTCCTCCACAAACATATGCGTAACCGCACCTACAAAACGACCGTCTTGAATGATAGGACTGCCACTCATTCCCTGTAAAATACCACCTGTTTTTTCAATGAGCTTTTTGTCAGTGACTATGAATTCAAGGCGTTCATTTTCAACCTTTATAATTTCAATTGAAAAAGTTTCCACTTTACTGCCCTCGATCGCCGTAGAGATTTCTGCTTTCCCTGCTTTTATATCCTTTTCATGCATAATTTCAATTGCTTTAGGTAAACTTTTTTGATAACCGTCTTCCCAACGGCCGAAAATTCCATAAACTGTATTTTTATCTATACTCCCTAATCGATCCTGATGTTTTTCAATGGAGGATATTTTATAGCCAGGTTGGCCAGGTATACTTTTACGAATTTGTTGAATCGAAGCTAAAAAAATGGAGCCAGCATGGAAAATAGGGGCTTCTTGTAAGGTTGAATCAACGATTTGGTGGCCTAACGCACCGTAATTTTTTGTCTCTGGATCAATGTATGTCAATGTTCCTACTCCATCTGTTTCATCTTTTAGAAAGGAAATAACATGTTCAGCTTCTTGCTCCTGTAACTCAAGTGTCACTTCTTTTCCTTCATTTTTTATCGTCCATTTCTGTTGTCCTTGTCGAGCAACAGCTTTTTTGGCATCTGCAAGCGTTTTTACAGTAATATCATTTATTTTTTCAATAACAGCGCCTCCCTTCATCCATTGATTGGAAGCTAATAGCACATCATGCGCTACAAACACATGTGATAACTGAAGTTGAATCCCAATTGCTTCGCCCATCGGAATAAGCTTTTTGGCGGCAAAAACCTTTACAGGCATGAATAATAAAACAATGAGCATAGGTAAAATGACAAATTGACGCCAACGACGATACATACGACACCTCCTTTTTGTTTTTGTCTTTTTACTATGTGTTGTTGTGGAATTCTTATAAGCGGTAAATATTTGTGCAAAAAGAAAAAACCCAGAAACAACGAACTGTTTCTGGATTCTTTGCTATCTCATTTGTTTTTTTCGTTCATTCGCCATTTTTAAGAGCTCTGTTGCATGCTGCAATGTTAAATCTGTAATTTCCGCTCCAGATATCATGCGACTGACTTCTTCGATACGAGCATTTGTATCTATTTCCAGCAATGACGTAAATGTTCGATCATGCTCGACTTCTTTTTTAATAAAATAATGATGATCGGCCATCGCAGCCACTTGCGGTAAATGCGAAATACATAAAACTTGAGAGTTAATGGATACTGCTGCAATCTTTTCTGCGATTGCTTGCGCTACTCGACCACTTACACCTGTATCTACCTCATCAAAAATAATAGATGTAATGCCATTTGAGGATGAGAAAATCGTCTTTAACGCAAGCATCATACGCGATAATTCCCCACCAGAAGCAATTTTTGGCAAAGATTTTGGCGGCTCGCCTACATTCGTAGAAATATAAAAAATTACTTGGTCTTTTCCGTTCGCATCAAAGAAAGGTAATTCATCAAAATTAACAATAAATTTCGCTTTTTCCATATGTAATTCACGCAGTTCGGCCATAATAGCTTCACTTAAATTATGTGCAGCACCCTTCCGTACAGTAGAAAGTTCTGCAGCAAGCTCATCAAGTACTGCTTCCATTTCCAGCACTTTTCGTTCTTTCACTTGCAAAATTTCGTCTCGATTTAAAAGCTCATTAAGCTCTGTTTTAATTTTATCGTAATACGCTAAAATCTCTTCGACTGTTGAGCCATATTTGCGCTTCAAATTTTGTAATAAGGCTAAACGTTGCTCAACCTCATTTAAACGAGCAGGATCAAATTCTAATTCATCCAATACATTTTTGACCTGGTAAGCAGCATCCTGTAACGCATAAAATGCAGTCGTGACAGATTCTGATGCCTCTTTAAATTGCTCGTCAATAGTCGCAGCATCCTCTAAAGCACCCATTGCATTGCCAATCCAATCAAGGCCTTTTGATTCACCTTGAATTGCTTCATAAGCTGCACTGGAGCGTTCGAAAATCTTATTGAAATTCATTAGACGACGACGTTCATCAAGAAGCTCATCTTCCTCGCCAAGCTTTAAATTGGCATCCTCCAGCTCTTTCATTTGGAACTGATACAAATCAATACGTTGCGCCATTAACTGCTCATCAATCGAAATCGAAGCTAATTCTTTTTTTAGTGAACGATATTCATCATATTGAGAACTGTATGCTTCTTGAATTGGTGTAAGTTGTTCCTCGGCAAAGTGATCAAGTAAATAGATGTGCTGTTTCTCATCCATTAACTCTTGGTTTTCATGTTGACCATGAATATCGATAAGGCTAGCCCCTATATCACGTAAAACAGATAATGGCACAAGTTTACCGTTTACTCGACAAACACTTTTTCCAGAATCATTTAAATCACGGCGTAAAATAATGGTATCTTCTTCAATTTCAATGCCTGCATCTTCAAGTTTCTTATGAACAGGATGCTCAGAACTTGAAATTTGAAATAAACCACCTAATTCAGCCTTTTTAGCGCCATGACGAATAAATTCGGTATTTCCTCGTCCGCCAGCAAGTAAATGCACTGCATCGATAATAATGGATTTCCCTGCCCCTGTTTCACCTGTTAAAACAGTTAAACCACCTGAAAAACTAACGGTTAAATCCTCGATGATGGCAAAGTTTCTTATACTAAGCTCTCTTAACACAAAATGTCACCTCTGTATCAAATTACCCTGCTATTTTATAGCATGTCTAATAAGCGATTTTTAGTATTTTCACGCTCATCTTCATTACGACAAATAATTAAAATAGTATCGTCTCCAGAAATAGTCCCTAAAATTTCAGGCCAATCTAAATGGTCAAGTAGTGATGCAATAGCATTGGCATTACCAGGAAGAGCCTTCATTACTAAAAAGTGTGATGCACCGTCAATGCTGACAAAAGCATCAGCTAACGCACGATGTAATTTTTGTATAGGATTGAATCGTTGGTCTGCGGGCAAGCTATATTTATAGCGTCCATCCTGTAAAGGTACTTTAACAAGATGAAGTTCTTTAATATCACGTGATACGGTTGCTTGTGTCACATTATAGCCTGCATCTTTTAAAAAATCGACTAAATCATCTTGTGTTTCGATTTCATGATTGGCGATAATATCCCGAATTCGTATATGTCGCTGTCCTTTGTTCATATCGGTCACCTCTTATAAATAGTTGAATATTTGTATATTTACACTACCATTTTAAACATAAAAGCACAAGAAAAAACACGGCTCTATAAACGAGCACGTGTTATTTTAGTGCACTATGCGCTTCTTCTACGAGTGCATTAAAAGCTGTATATGCAGAGATATCTTCATCACCAATAGGATTCACTAAATGGAATAAAAATTCAATATTCCCCTCGCCTCCTGTAATTGGTGAAAACGAAGCATCCTTCACGACAAAGCCAACCTCTGTCGCCATTGCAGCTGTCTTTTCTAAAACTGCTAAATGTACTTTTTTATCACGTACAATGCCTTTTTTACCGACATTCTCTTTCCCAGCTTCAAACTGAGGCTTCACCAGTGCCATTACATCGCCACCTGGCATTAACACTGTTTTTAAGACAGGTAAAATAAGCGATAATGAAATAAAACTAACATCAATTGTTGCAAAATCTGGCAAGCCATCTGTTAAATCTGCCGCTGTCGTATACCGGAAATTTGTTTTTTCCATTACAGTTACACGTTCATCAGAACGGATTTTCCATGCTAGTTGGTTGGAACCAACATCTAATGCATAGCAATGTCTTGCACCATTCTGTAATGCGCAATCGGTAAATCCTCCTGTAGAGGAGCCAATATCAAGCATTAGCTTCCCCTCTACAGACATATCAAAAATTTGTAGCGCCTTCTCGAGTTTCAAGCCGCCACGACTAACATATTTTAAATCAGAGCCTTTTACTTGTAGTGGTGCATCTATAGCGATTTTTTCTCCCGCCTTATCGATGCGAATTTCTTTAGAAAAAACAAGCCCTGCCATAATAGAGCGCTTTGCTTTTTCTCGCGTTTCGCATAGCCCACGCTCTACAAGTAAAATGTCTACACGTTCTTTTGGATGTTTTGTCATTATTTTTTCAAACCTACTTGCTGTTTTTGTTGAAGTAACACATGCAAACGTGCCACTGTATCTTCAGCCGTCATATGAATTTCAGCGAGAAGCTGATCTACATTACCATGCTCAATAAAATGATCAGGGATTCCCATACGATCGATTATTGCAGTTAAATAGCCATGGTCATGGGCAAATTCTAATACACCACTACCAAAACCACCTTGTAGAACTGCCTCTTCAATCGTCAATATTGGTTTACGGCTTGTTAATATACGGTGAAGCATATCCTCATCCATTGGTTTAATGAAACGAGCATTGACTACTTCTATCTCTACACCTTGCTGCGCTAAAATATTGGCTGCTTCCATTGCCATAGGAATCGTCGTACCAAAGGTTAAGATTGTAGCATCCTTCCCTTCGCGTAATACTTCCCAGCTACCAATTGGTAACGTCATAAGCTCATCATCTAACGGAACGCCTATACCATTACCACGTGGATAACGTAACGTAATTGGACCATCATTATATTCAATGGCTGTTTTCACCATATGTTGACCTTCATTTTCATCTTTTGGCATCATAATTGTCATATTTGGGATATGACGAAGGAATGCAATATCAAATACACCCTGATGTGTTTCACCGTCTGCGCCAACTAAGCCTGCACGGTCAATTCCAATAAAGACATTAAGGTTTGGACGTGCGATATCATGTAGTACTTGGTCATAGGCACGTTGAAGGAATGTTGAGTAAATAGCTAAAAATGGCTTCATTTTTTGTGTTGCTAGACCTGCTGCCATCGTGGCTGCATGTTGTTCGGCAATCCCAACATCAAAGAAACGCTCTGGGAAATCCTTTTGGATGCCTTGTAGTTTTGAGCCTACTGGCATTGCAGGAGTAATTGTGACAATTCGTTTATCCTCATGGGCAATTTTACGAACAGTCTCGGCAACCAAACTACTCCACGCTGGACCTTTCGCCTCTGACTTTACAAATGCACCGTTTTCAATTTTATAAGGACCTGTCCCGTGCCAGTTACCAATTGTATCATCTTCAGCAGGTTTATAACCTTTGCCCTTTTTCGTAATCACATGAACGAGCACTGGGCCTTTTACTTTTTTAGCTTGTGATAATGTTGTCTCAAGAGCTTCAAAATCATGTCCATCAATTGGTCCTAGATATTTAAAGCCTAGCTCCTCAAAGAACACACCTGATACCACTAAATATTTTAAGCTATCTTTGACACGCTCTGCAGTTGAAGCAAGCTTACCGCCTAGCACAGGAATCTTATTCATGAGGGATTCCAGTTCTTCTTTTGCTTTTGAATATTCCTTGGCTGTACGAAGACGTCCCAGAACATTGTGTAACGCTCCGACGTTTGGAGCGATTGACATTTCATTATCGTTTAAAATGACAATCATATTGGTTTTAGCATGGCCGATATGGTTTAATGCCTCTAGTGCCATACCACCAGTTAAAGCTCCATCCCCAATAATTGGTATCACGAAGTTCTTTTCACTTTTGATATCACGTGCTGCTGCCATACCCATGGCTGCTGACAAAGATGTCGAGCTATGACCTGTCTCCCACTCATCATGTTCACTCTCCACACGCTTTGGAAAACCACAAAGCCCTTGGAACTGACGTAATGTATCAAATTGACTTGCACGACCTGTCAAAATTTTATGCACGTAAGCTTGGTGGCCAACATCCCATAAAAACTTATCTTGTGGACTGTCAAACATTTTATGGAGCATAATTGTTAGCTCCACAACACCTAGATTCGGTCCGATATGACCACCTGTGACAGAACATTTTTCGATTAAGAAGGTACGAATTTCTTGTGCAAGTCGCTCAAGCCCCTTCTTATCTAAGCTTTTTAAAAAGGCTGGACTAGTTATCTGATTTAAATCCACCTTTCTCACACACCTTTTCAATAAATTATTCACCGTAATTGTGTTTCCACCATTATAACAGTGTTATCAATATGCTAAAAGTACGAACACTTTATTGTTTGCACATTGGCAAACGCCCTCACCTATTCTAGCATACTCTATGCCTTTAACGCCTCGTTTTTCTCCTAGTTTTTACGATGAACAATATAGGCTGCAAAATCACGTAATAAGCTGGCATCCACTGGCAATTTATCTAGTGCGTTATTAGCATGCTGATAATGCTCAGCAAGCTTTTCTTTTGCCCCATCTAAAGTTAAAAGAGCTGGGTATGTGCTTTTATCACTTGCTACATCTTTACCTGCAGTTTTACCTAGTTCTTCTGTAGTTCCCTCAATATCTAAAATATCGTCTTGAATTTGGAAGGCAAGGCCGATATGATGCGCATATTCCTTTAAAGTTTCGCGCTCTTTTTGCGTTACATCAGCTAACACCGCTCCCGCTTCAATACTAAATCGTAGTAAAGCGCCCGTTTTATTAATATGGACATGCTCAAGCTCAGCTAAGTTCAACTGACGCTTTTCACCTTCTATATCGAGTACTTGACCCCCAACCATACCTTCTGCACCAGCTGCTACACTTAACAGATTGACAAGTTCAATACGTTTTTCAGCGGATACATCCATGCGTGCTAAAATGCCAAATGCAAGTGTATTCAACGCATCACCTGCAAGTGTCGCTAATGCCTCGCCATAAACTTTATGGTTTGTTGGCTTTCCTCGACGGAAATCGTCATTATCCATACTTGGTAAATCATCATGGATTAACGAATACGTATGGATGATTTCAATGACTGATCCTACAGTTAAACCATCCTTTAAATTCTGATTATAGAGTTCAAGAACAGCCAATACGAAAAGAGGGCGAATACGTTTACCTCCAGCTTTTAATGAATAAAGCATTGATTCTTTTAAATTGGCTGGCGCATCAATTTTCTCAACTAGTGCAAACATTTCAGCTTCAACTTGTGGTATGTTGCTTTCAATAAAATGCTTTAATTGCTCGTTCATTTCTTAGTTCTCTCCCTTTAGCGGATCAAATGCTGTAGTTTCACCTGTCTCTTGGACAATAGAAATTAACTGCTCTTCAGCATGTTGCAGCTTGCTATGGCAAAATTGTGATAGCTCCATACCTTGTTTATATAAATCAATCGCATTTTCTAGCGGCACATCACCTTGCTCTAGCTGGCGGACAATTTCCTCAAGTGACGTCATAGCTTCTGCGAAATTTTGTTGTTTCTCTGCCACAATTATTCCCCCTCATTTTTTGGCAAGATCTTTACCACATCAGCAATAACCTTTCCATCATGGAAGGAAAGTGTTAATTGATCCTGTAGCTTTACATCAGCTGCTGATTTTAACATTTGATGATCTTTATAAGCTACCGTAAAGCCCCTTGTCAAAATGGCAAGCGGATTCAATGCTTCTAAAGTTCTGACGGTTGCCTCAAATTGTTGTTTTTGCTTCGTTACATAATGCGTTGTAGCACGAGTTAATTGTTGGACGTGTGCTTCTAGCTCTCGTTGATGGAAAGCTAATGCCTTTTTCGGTGAGTGCTGCTCTACCGCACTACGTAATTGTTGAAACTGCGCTGTTTTCTTCATCAAATCGACTTGCATTGCTTTTTGCAATCCCGACTCAAGCTGTGCTAGTCTTTCCGTGAAAGGTCGATATAGACGTTCTGGCATTGACAACGGATAAGATTGTTGTAGCTTATTTAGACGTTGTCGTTCTGCCATAAGTTGCGCTCTTACTATTTGATGGAGCTGTGATTTTTGTGTAAGTACCCGCTGAAATAAATCCTGTTGATCAGGTACAGCCATTTCAGCCGCTGCCGTTGGTGTCGGCGCACGCAAATCAGCTACATAATCTGCTATAGTCGTATCCGTTTCATGACCTACCGCACTAATAATAGGGATACGACTTCCAAAAATCGCTCGTGCGACAACTTCCTCATTAAATGCCCACAAATCCTCAATCGATCCACCGCCCCGCCCAACAATCAGTACATCGCAACTCTCATCGCTATTTGCGCGCTCAATATTGTGAACAATATTTGGCGCTGCTTGTGCTCCTTGTACAAGGGTAGGATAAATAAAAATTTCAGCAAGTGGATAGCGTCTCTTTAGTGTTGTACAGATATCTCGAATGGCGGCACCTGTTGTCGACGTTAAAACACCGATTTTTTCCGGAAACCTCGGAATTGGTTGTTTCCACTCAGGTTTAAAAAGCCCTTCTTTTTGTAACTGCTCTTTCAGCTGGTTAAAGGCAACAAACAAGCTACCGATTCCATCTGGTTGCATTTCCTGTACATATAATTGATATGTACCGTAGCCTTCGTAAACGTTTACATCCCCTCGGATAAATACTTGCATACCTTCCTTGGGTTCAAACGCCAACTTTCCGGCTGCTGATTTAAACATTGTAGCCGCAATTCGTGCTCCATCATCCTTTAATGTAAAGTAAATATGCCCTGATTGATGAATCTTGACATTGGATAGCTCGCCCTTTACATAGACTTCACGTAAATGCGGATCAGCATCAAATTTCCGTTTAATATATTTTGTTAATGCTTTTACAGTTAAATAAGAAGCAGATGACATTTTTCCGGCTCCTTTACTAAAATCAAGTTTTTCACAAAACTACACCTATCATAACATTTTTTATTGCGCCTGACGTGTCAAAATGCAGTTTCGGTTAAAAAAACGACTGTCTTGTATAGAATTGAAAACCTTACTATAACATATCTTAAGATTTCGTATTAGATAAAGTATGTCTTTTCGGCAAAACGAGGGGTTAATTTCCGTTCTGACTGAGCGCTTTCCAGGGGACGGATAAAACCGCCGAAGCGACGGATTGATCTGTCAAAGTGACGGTAAGAACTACCGGAACGACGGATTGAACCGCCCGAGTGACGGTAAGAATCCGAAGCGACAGATAGATCTGTCAAAGTGACGGTAAGTACTGCCGAAGCGACGGATTGATCTGTCAAAGTGACGGTAAATACTGCCGGAACGACGGATTGAACCGCCCGAGCGACGGTAAGAATCCGAAGCGACGGATTGATCTGTCAAAGTGACGGTAAGAACTACCGGAACGACGGATTGAACCGCCCGAGCGACGGTAAGAATCCGAAGCGACAGATAGATCTGTCAAAGTGACGGTAAGAACTGCCGGAACGACGGATTGAACCGCCCGAGCGACGGTAAGAATCCGAAGCGACAGATAGATCTGTCAAAGTGACGGTAAGAACTGCCGGAACGACGGATTGAACCGCCCAAGTGACGGAATCAAAAGCGAAAAGAGCAGCAATATTTGTTTTCTATGCGCCAGCAATAAAACCGAAACATAGCAGTAGTAAAAGCAAAGGTACAATCATTTCACTGTTATAAGTCTATTCTTTTCGATTATGGCGAGTAGCCTGGAACAGTAACCTCCTCATTTAAACGCTAAGACATTCACGAAGAATACCTACCATTTCATTATTTCAAAAACAAGAAAACCTCACAACTTAATAAAGTTACGAGGCTTTTTAAATTAATAAAATATTAACAGAAGCGTACCTACAAGAAAGCAATAATATGTAAAGTAGCTAAGCTTGCCACTTTTCATGATTCCCATAAACCAACGCATTGCAAAATAAGTCATAAATAATGTCGCAATAAATGTCGCAGCATAAGGAATTGCTAATGCACCTTTATTTGGCTCACCTAAAAAATCAGAAATCCCAAGGACAACCCCACCAAGACTTACAGGAATATAGAGCATGAAGGAAAATCGCAAAGCGGTTTCCCGTTTCATACCAACTGCAATGGCTGAAATAATCGTTGCTCCTGAACGACTAATACCAGGTGTTAATGCTACAGCTTGACCAAGACCTACGATGATGGCGTCTTTCGCAGTCAAATCCGCATCCCTTTTCGTACCACGCATATTACGGATTAGCCATAGGGCAATACCTGTCACAAATAGCATAAGTGCAATCGTCGTCATACTAACATTATCCGCAATAACATCGCTTAACAAAACACCTAAAACGCCCGCTGGAATAGAACCAATTACTATGAAAATGGCGAAACGAAAATCAGCTTTATAACGATTCTCTCCTGTTTTAAGATAAAGGAAAAAATTTGTGATGAGTCGGACAATATCCTCTCGATAAATATAGACAATAGCCAGTAAAGAAGCTGTGTTCGTTAAAATAGCAAATGTAAAACCTTGCTCACCAAGACCAAGAATTTCACTTGCAATCATAACATGTCCGCTAGATGATACAGGAATTGGCTCTGTAAATCCTTGTACAAGACCGATAATAATATGTTTGATGATCAGTATTAAATCTATGCTTTCCATAAAAACCTCCTTATTATGTATGACCCAAACATTATATTAGACGTTAAAAACGAAGAGAAAGTTCTCGAAATACTTACAAAAAAGCTACCTCAATAAAATTGAGATAGCTTTTTATAAAGAGTCATTCAAAATTATAGCTTAACTATATGTGCAAGCTTATTTTCTGCAGCTTGAACTGTGTTGAATAGTAACATAGTAATTGTCATTGGTCCTACACCGCCTGGTACAGGTGTAATATGAGACGCAATTCCATCAACCTCATTGAAGTTTACGTCACCGCAAAGCTTGTTGTTTTCATCACGATTAATTCCAACATCTATAACAACTGCGCCTTCTTTAACATGCTCCTTCGTAATAAAGTTTGCACGTCCAACTGCCGCAATTAATATATCTGCTTGTTTAGTGAATGAAGGTAAATTTGGTGTTTTGGAATGCGTATATGTAACGGTTGCATCCTTTTGTAGTAGAAGTTGTCCCATTGGTTTTCCAACGATATGACTACGACCTACGATGACCGCATGCTTTCCTGCTATTTCGATTCCTGAATATTCAAGAAGCTTCATTACGCCAAACGGGGTACAAGGCAAAAATGTTTCTTGGCCAAGCATCATTTTCCCAACACTTACTGGTGAGAAGCCATCAACGTCTTTTTCAACAGCAATTGTGGCAATAACAATATCCTCATCAATATGTTTTGGGAGTGGTAATTGTACTAAAATACCATGAATATCTTCACGATTATTTAATAATTCAATTTGTGCTAATAATGATTCTTGTGTAGTTTCTTCTGGTAGTTTGATTAGCTCAGAAAACATACCGATGGCTTCACAAGACTTTTGCTTATTTCTCACATATGTAGCCGAGGCTTGGTTGTCTCCTACTAAAACAACCGCTAAGCCTGGTGTTAACCCTTGCTCTTTTAAACGCGTTACTCGCTCTGCTACTGAATTACGAATTTCTTGACCAATTTCTTTACCATTAATAATTGCACTTGACATAGACCTTAGTTACTCCTTCCAATTCAACACATGTTATTGTTCTGTAAATTTAGAAAGTACGCCATTGACAAATTTCGACGAGCCATCGTCTCCAAATGTTTTGCATAACTCGATTGCTTCATTAAGTACTACTCTTTTTGGTGTTTCTGGCATGTATAAAATTTCGTATACAGCTAGACGTAAAACCGTTCTTTCAATCTTAGGTAAACGGGCAAGTGACCACTTTTCAAGATGCTGTTCTAAAGTAGCATCGATTTCCTCCAAATGTTCAACTGTTCCAGTAACAATCTTTTCGTAGAAGACATTTGTTGGTTGGCCTTTGATATGACCCATTGCTTCTTCAACTGTTAGATCGGTATTGTCTAGCTGAAACAAAACTTGCAACGCTTTTTCGCGTGCTTCATGTCGTTTCATGTAAAGCTCTCCTTCTTAAGTGGCATTAAGGTTTATAATAGCATAAATTCGTGAGAGAAACACGAATTCAAGCAAGTTTTAAATAATCTGATACCTTTTTCAAGCAACTTTTTGCTTATTTTAACACCCTGCAATTAACTTTTCTAAGAAATATATTGAAATTAAAAATCAACCTTTATTGTTTAAATACCAAGAATGTTATAATTAAGGAAATTAAACATCATTTTTTTAGGTGTTCATTACGCATTATGAAGTTATATGTACAAGCCGTAAAAGAACGAACGCAAATTCCGCCTATTTTACTGCGATACTTGTAAATATAAAATTCATTTTGATGCGATATGAAACTTCTTTAGCTCTTACCAGTAAGGGCATTTTATGAATGAACGTAGAGAAATAAATATGCCTGCTCCATTGACATCGTATGAAAGAAATATATAACATTTTGTATAACCACGAACGAATACTTCCACACTTATAAAAAGTTAAAACAAATCTTTTGACTCTATAGTTACTATAGGGTTTATTGTATTACTTGGAAATATTCTAGTAGACTTTGATTCATGTATCGTGAAAGATTGAAGGAGAACAATATGAATAAGAAACAACTTTTAACCTTAAGTATTTTATTATCGAATTTATTCATTGCCTTTTTAGGTATTGGTTTAGTTATACCTGTGCTACCAACACTTATGAATGAGCTGAAAATTTCAGGCTCTGTCGTTGGTTATATGGTGGCCGCATTTGCTATCACTCAACTTATCGTCTCGCCGATTTCTGGTAAAATGGTGGATAACATTGGCCGTAAAATTATGATCGTTGCGGGTCTTTTTATATTCGGTTTTTCAGAGCTATTATTCGGGCTTGGACGCACAGTTGAAATACTCTTTATCTCACGTATGTTAGGTGGTATCAGTGCTGCTTTCATCATGCCTGCGGTAACTGCATATATCGCTGATATTACAACCTTGTCACAACGTCCAAAGGCATTGGGTTACATGAGCGCAGCGATTAGTACTGGCTTTATTATTGGACCGGGTATCGGTGGATTTTTGGCCGAATTCGGAACGCGCTTACCGTTTTATGCTGCTGGTATACTCGGATTTTTAGCAGCGCTCTTGTCATTCTTTTTACTAAAAGAACCGACACGTGCTACCGATGATGAACAATCTGCACCATCAATTTTAGGCAGTATGAAGCGTATTTTTAGCCCACTATACCTTATTCCATTCGTGCTTATTTTCGTATTATCATTTGGTTTAGCTGCATTTGAATCGTTATTTAGCCTATTTGTGGATCATAAATTCGCATTTACACCTTCAGATATCGCGATTATTATTACGGGAAGTGGAGTAGTCGGGGCACTTGCTCAGCTAGTTTTATTCGATTGGCTAACAAAGAAAATGGGCGAGATTAATCTTATCCGTTATTCACTCGTCCTATCTGCTGTTTTAACATTTGCTATGACATTTGTAAGCCACTATTTCGCAATATTATTTGTCACATTCTTTATTTTCGTCGGCTTCGATTTAATTCGTCCTGCCGTTACCTCTTATTTATCAAAAATAGCTGGTAATGAACAAGGGTTCGTTGGTGGCATGAACTCCATGTTTACAAGTCTTGGTAATATCTTCGGCCCTATTTTAGGTGGAGTATTGTTCGATATCAATTTGAACTACCCATATTACTTTGCGACAATTGTTTTAACACTCGGCGTTATCCTTGCTTTGTTCTGGAGAAAACCAAAGCATATTGAAATATAATAAAATAGCAATACTAATCACTGCTGAACAATTTCCATTAACAACGTTAAAAAAGAAGGATTGCCCTTATAGGCAACCCTTCTTTTTATTCTTGTACAGTTACTTCTTCTTTTTCAAAGAGAATGCCCGTAATGTGAACATTCACTTCAGCTGTTTCAAGTGCTGTCATATTTAAAATTGCTTGGCGAATTTGAGTTTGTACTTCCTTCGCCACTTTCGGGATTGTATAGCCGTATTTTACAGAACAAAATACATCAATGGCAATCTCACCAGTTTCAGTAACACCCGATTTAATGCCCTTATTGTGAACTTTTTTACCGAAGCGTTCTACTACGCCTGTAGCAATATTACCGCGAGTGGCAGCAACCCCTTCTACCTCGTTCACTGCGATTCCAGCAACAACCTCGATAACTTCCGCTGCTACTTCAATTTTCCCAAGTTCTTCTTTACCAGAAGGCGTTGGTTGTACGAAAGATTGTCCTACTTTCTCTGCCATACAAATATCATCCTTTCCCTTACACATCACAAACAAATGCTGTACTTACGCTTATTATACTATAAAAAGGAAGGTTTGGCTTCGTAAAGACGCTTTAATTTATTTGGATCAGGTTTATGTCTATAAATTTAAGAAGTCGGGTGATAAATATAAAAAGTTGGGCGATAAACCCGAAGTTTTATTCGATAAATTCAAATATTTCCTCGATAAACATAAAAAAGCGAAGAAAAGGATTAAGTCCTGTACAATTATGAACTCAACCCTTACACATTAAATAATCCGGAGCTAATAATAACACACCACTACTTGATACCATTACTAACATCCACCCTGTAATGCATTTTCTGCAAACGAGATCATATACCTTTATGTCGATAAATTTAAAAAGTTAGGCGATAAACCCGAAGTTTTATTCGATAAATCAACAAAACTTAGCGATCAAATAAATTAATCTCTCGATAAAAACAAAAAGCGAAGAAATCTATGAAGATTTCTTCACCATCTTAAATATTATTTGCGTTTCTTTTTAGAATAAATCACAAACCAGACAAAGTATAAAATTGTAACTAATGATAAACTTAATGAAACATATCTACTTTGCTCATTGGGCAAAACAATATCAAGGACAATAGTTAAAATAATTGCAGGTAGCATCGTATAAAACCAAACTCGTACTGCTTTGTTTTTAAATGAAAGTTCAAATCCCTCCATACAATCACCCTATTCATTATTTGTAAACGCCTCTTTATGTGTGATGGCTGTTGAAAATCATTAATAGCCTTCTTTTATCCCTGTTACATTATCAATAGTTGTTGACTTACCATTGATGTGAATATCAATCGTATCAAGGTCTGGGTCTAAAGTTAATTTATAGACATGCTGTTTTATTGCATTAACCTGTTGATTCGTAACATCTAACTTTATTATTAATGTATCACCTTGCGTTTCAAGATCGGATGTAACCGTTCCTTTTGATTGAAAAACGACATAAGAAATATCCTTATCTACTACATTGATTTTTTGAAGTGTATATTTTCCATCAATTGCCTTTTGCACTTTATCTGGAACAATCTCAATTTCACTAAAACTTAACGTTGATGAATTACATGCTGTTAAAAGAAATATTGTCAAAAGCACTAAAAATAACAATTTTTTCAATGAAGTTTAACCCACCTCTCAAATAACTGAAAATTCTATCTACAAGATATTGTAACATAGAAAATCATGAATTGGTGGTGGAATGGGTATTGCGCATAAATGAGATTGACTGTTGCTACAGGCAACACGATAAGGTCTACCGCTTTAACTTTGAGTTAGCTTATAACAACCCTAGCAAGCACTTAGAAAAGACTTATCCTTATTCTCTGCTTATTTTTAGACAAAAAAAACCTCCTAACTAATAAAAGTTAGAAGGTCATAAAATTGCGAACTTTAATAGGTGTTTTATTCCCTATTCTATTCCCTAAATCCACAAATCAATTACTTACTTGTCCCCAAAACATCATTCTCTTCAAGGAACTTCGTATTGAATTGCGCTGATTTGAAAACGTCATTGTTCATCAATGCTTGGTGGAATGGAATTGTTGTATTGATACCAGGACCAGATACTTCAAATTCGCTAAGCGCACGATTCATTTTCGCAATCGCTTCTTCACGTGTATTGGCATGAACAATTAGTTTTGCAACCATAGAATCATAGTATGGTGGGATTGTATAACCAGCATAGACTGCAGAGTCAATACGTACACCGTAGCCACCTGGAGTTACGTAAGTATCTACAGTACCAGCTGATGGCATGAAGTTTTTATAAGCATTTTCTGCGTTAATACGGCATTCAATTGCCCATCCATTTAATTGAATATCATCTTGAGTGAAAGGAAGTTTTTCACCAGATGCAATTTTTAATTGTTGTTGTACAAGATCTACACCAGAAATCATTTCAGTTACTGGATGCTCTACTTGGATACGAGTATTCATTTCCATGAAGTAGAATTTATCTTCTCGATAGTCATAAATAAACTCGATTGTTCCAGCACCTTCATAGTTACAAGCTTCAGCAGCTTTAACGGCAGCCGCACCCATCTCTGCACGACGCTCTGAAGATAGCGCTGGAGACGGAGCTTCCTCTACTAATTTCTGCATACGACGTTGAACTGTACAGTCACGTTCACCTAAATGTACAACGTTACCATAGCCATCCGCTAATACTTGGATTTCACAGTGACGGAAGTACTCGATGAATTTTTCTAAATATACGCCTGGGTTACCGAATGCTGCAGCAGCCTCTTTTTGCGTAATTTCAATACCTTTTACAAGGTCTTCTTCTGTACGTGCTACACGGATACCTTTACCGCCACCACCGGCAGTTGCTTTGATGATCACTGGGTAACCAATTTTAGCAGCCCATTCTTTACCTGTTTCGATATCTGGAACAATACCAGTACCCGGAACAAGTGGAACACCTGCTGCTTCCATTGTTGTACGTGCAACGTCTTTAATACCCATAATTTTAATTGAATCTGATGAAGGTCCAATGAATTTAATACCTGCGTTTTCACAAGCTTCAGCGAAGTCAGCGTTTTCAGATACGAAACCGTAACCTGGGTGGATACCGTCCGCACCCGTTTTTTCTGCCACGCTAAGTAAAGCTGGGAAGCTAAGATATGAATCTTTTGATAGCTTTGGTCCGATGCAATATGCTTCGTCTGCTAATTTCACATGTAATGCGTCTGCGTCTGCTTCTGAATATACGGCAACAGATTGAATACCTAACTCTTTACAAGCACGAATGATACGCACAGCGATTTCGCCGCGGTTTGCAATTAAAACTTTTTTCATAGTTGTGCACTCCTTACTCAGCTTTTACAAGGAATAATGGTTGTCCGTATTCTACTAATTCACCGTCTTTAACAAGTACTTCAACGATTTCCCCTTGAACTTCTGCTTCAATTTCGTTGAATAGTTTCATAGCTTCTACGATACATACAATTGTTTCATCCCCAACTTTGTCCCCCACTTTAACGTAAGCTGGTGCATCCGGGCTTGAAGATTGATAAAAAGTACCAACCATCGGAGATACAATTTTATGTAACGATGGGTCGTTATTTACTGGTGCAGCTGGTGCTTCTTCAGCTTTTGCTGGAGTAGCTGGTGCTACAGGAGCTGCTGATGCAGATTGTTGTACAACAGGTGCCGCTACTTCTTTTTTAGGTGCTACAGTTTCAGTAACAACAACACCATTCTTTTTTAATTTAACTTTTGCCCCGTCTACTTCATAAACGAACTCGTCAATTGAAGAAGAATCTACCAATTTAATGATTTCACGAATTTCTTGAATTTTGAACATTTTCCTAATCTCCTTATGAAATAAAATCTACTACAAGCACTATTCTATATTTTTTTCGAACAATTTGAAATACTTTAATGAAAATTAAGTAAATATGAACAAAATAAAAGGCTTTCTTTTACTAAACGAAAGCCTTTTCATGATACTGATATATAACAACGTTGTCAAATAAACAGAATATTAATATTTTTCTTGATTTTTTAATAGTTATTATTTGCACTGAATTTTACTTGGACGTCATTTGCGCCTTCCATCTCAGTTCTTACCAAATAAATAATTTCATTTGCTTGAGCTTTTGATAGCTCCTCCGCCATAACGGTTACCTGTACTTTATCACCGTCTGCTCGTACAAATGCATCGGAGTAGCCTAAAGATTTAATTAGCATTTCTAACATTGCTTCAGAGGATTCTTGTTTTATAAGATTATCCATATCATTATAAGCCTTGCTTTTTTCTTCTGCTGAGTGATCTTGTGAACCGATTTTCTGCTCTAATTGCAAACGAAGCTGGCTTCTTTCATCACTAACTTGCATGCGCATCTCTTCAAATAAATGACTTGGTGAAGATACTTCCTTCGTCTCTCCCTCTTTCGTTGCTTCTTGATCAGTCACACCCGTTACTGCAGTTTGCTGTAATGCGTCATCTGTGAAAATAGTTAGTCCATTAAATTGTTTTGCTGGATCAACCAAATAATACACTGAAATAACCGCTACTAGACTTAATAATGTCATAAACCAAACTGTTCTTCTACGTACGCGCATTTACTTTTCCTCCTTATTTTCCATTGGAACGATAATAATTCGATGAATCGGTAATTGCATTACTTGACTAACAACCGCACGAATTTCATTTTTAACAAAGATGTCAGATGCTCCTTCTGAAACAATTAGCATCCCTGTTACTTCTTTCGTGCCTTTTTCAGTTCCTCGAAAATATTGACTGAATAGTTGATTGTCATCCTTCTTATCTGTCATATCTCCGTAATAAAAATAGACTTTTACCTCCCCAACACCTTTCATAGCCTTCAATGTCTGCTCAAGTTTTTCTTCATTGGTTATCGGTGTTACTTGCCCATTCGTTGTATTCGTTTGATACATTGGTAAAATGATGAAAATCCCCACGGAGGCAGCGATAAGCATTAAGACTATAAATGACGTTGTTTTTTTTCGTTTCTTTTCCACATCACTTGTACATTGCCTCCTTTCATCTCTTCTCTTTTTCAAGTGTATGTACGCTTGTTTCCTCCTATGAATTGATAAATGGAATCTTTAATAGCAATTGCAAAAATACTAACGTAATGACAAGCTTTGTAAGTGAAATTATTTCTTTATCTTCTGTTAGAAACACGAATATCTGACAGATAAAGAGAATTGCCAATAAAAGAATCAATTTATCTCCCCCCAGCCATAACTTGCACAAAAACGATGAGGAATAAACAAGAAAACATAAATGAAAAAGCAATTAGAAATGATACAGCACATAATGTAAATAGAGATTTACTAACATGATCTAGTAGTCTACAAATATCATCAAAGGCGATTGGCTCTAAAATAGCAGCTAACATTTTCAACGAATAGGCACTGACAACAAGCTGCACTGTAGGAATGAACGACACGGTAATAACCGCTATAAACGCAGTAATACTACTAATAGAAGAAGAAAATTGTGTCATATGCTGGAACATTGAAAAACTATCTACTATAAAGGAACCAACAACTGGGATATTTTCCTCTATTAATTTTTTCACAGGCTCTGCAACAGCGGCGTTGACACTAAAAGCCGCAACACCACTCGCCGACATTAAAATGATGTAACAAATAACCGATGCCGAGACGATGCTCATAATGGTAAAACGAATCAATTCAGCAATTCTAGTAAACGAAATCTCTTTAACAATGACACTGCAAACATCAAAAACAATAGCAAATAGCACTCCCGGAATAAGCCATTTACTACTAATAATCGTTAATACTTGTACAAAAAAAAGTAAAAAAGGCTGCCAAGAAGCAATCGCTGTAATACTACTTGATAAAAGAAAGCTTGAAGTAAGAATGGGATAAAATGCAGTAAATATATGAGCAAGTCCCTGTGCGATTTCATCTATTAATTTAAATGAACTCACAACGACGGGTCCTATTGTTGCAAGGACTATAAGAAAAAAAAGTATCCTTGTCCCTTTTTCGAATTCTGGTAATATCATATTGACAATCAAAATAATAATGACGTAGCCACACAAAATAAGCGTCATCTTCAGCAATAGAAAGAATGGATCAGTTAAAAACGAAAATATTTGCTCTAGCAATGTCTTCGCCCCTTAGTTTAGCCGTTGTAAAATGGCCGACACCTCCTGTAAAACAGCCAAAAATTCCTTAAACCAGTACAACAAAATAACAATTTTGACCCCATCATAGACGATATGCCCGAGTACTTTATAATTTTGTTCTACCAGTAACATCGACACCCATTGCCCAATATAAAAAAGGCTAGCACTCACCACAATGGCTTTTGCATAAGGTAAAAAAGCTAACGTCTCAAGTAATTGCTTGATGAATGGCAATAAGAGTGTCGAAAACAACATACCGAATAGCAAAAACGAAAACATAACACTAATTAGCGCATGGAGTGGCTGTATGACTTCTTTTATAAGCAATAATAAAAGCAACATGACAACAGCAACGATGACAATTTCCATTTACCTACCCTGATGAGGTCAGCCATTGAAAGAATGTAAGGATCTCACTAAAAAATAGACGTAAAAATCGCAGTAATTCCGCTGTCATATATAAATAGGCAATGAAAAATAGGAAAAATGAAAATTCTTTCTTTCCTGTTTGATCAAAGAAGACATGAAGAAGCGCAACTACTAGTCCCACTCCCGCGACTCTTAATACGTCTTGTAATTCCATTTCATACGCCCCCTCGTGTACAGCAATATATGTTGCTTCCACAAAAAAAAGACCTCCATACATACGTATAGAGATCTTCGTATTTTTATGAAATTAATGATGCCTCGGTTTAATTACGTCCGGAAGCTTAACTTCTTTCAGCAGATGTTAGACACCTTTGAAAAGTACCTTAAAATTCACATTCTCTCCCCACATATAGAGGAAGTAAATTTGCCGAAAGAAGTTAAAGTAACTTTTCAATGATGCTTTTGATGGTACCTGGTTGTTCCACTAAATAGCTCTTTTCGCCCATCCACATCGATAAATATTCGGCTTTGCCCTGTTTTGCGCCTTCTTTACGAATAGTTGTAGTTAGATCATTTTGCAATGGGTAAGGTGCTACAATAGCATCCTTCATACGTTCCGTAAAACCATTTGCTAAGCCTCTTGCTGGCTTACCCGAAAAAGCACGAGTAATCGTCGTCTGTTGTGCTTCTGATTGAAGCAAGGCATTTTTATAGAGAGGTGAAATTTCACACTCATCTGCTACTAGAAAGGCTGTACCAATTTGAACCGCTTGTGCGCCCATTGCTAGTGCTTTGCTTACATCTTCCTTTGTGACAATGCCTCCAGCAGCAATAATCGGTATAGAAATTTGTCCTACCACTTGCTGAAGTAAATCATGCAAATTAATTAATTGCATAGGTTCAGTGAAGGAACCACGATGACCACCGGCTTCGCCACCCTGTAGAACAACAGCTTGCATCCCTGCTTGTTCTACACGAATTGCTTCCTCTAATGTAGTAGCTGTACCAATAACATAAACTTTGTTGTCCTTTAAACGATGAATGACATCTGCTGAAGGAATACCAAATGTAAAGGAACAGATGGCTACATTTTCATCAAGAACAGCTTGTACTTGTTCTTCAAATACTTCCTTGGACATGACACTTTGTACTGGCGAAAGTCCAAGTTCATCATAAAACGGTTGTAAAGCCATTCGAGCTTTTTGAAGAACATCGACATCAATACGTGGTTCTTCTTGTACAAATAAATTAATCGCAAACGGTTTTTTCGTTAGCTTTTTAACTTCCTGAATAAAGCTTTTTGTTTGCTCCCCATCTAAATAACCCGCTCCAATCGAGCCTAAAATACCTTCCTCCGCACAGGCAGCCACAAATTTTGGCGTAGTTACACCAGCCATTGGTGCCTGTATTATTGGATAGGGTATCTCTAAAGTTGTTTGTAACATAGCATTCACTCCTTACTGTTATTGTAAACAAATCTTCCAATTATGACCACATATTAAATGATAGAAACAAATTTTTATACTAATAAAAAAGGCTGCTATCTCTACTTTAGCTGTATATGTATAAATAAAAACCTACCCTTTTGTGAGAAAAGAGTAGGCTGGAATATTTTTATTCATTACGCACGAGAAACGTAAGAAGCTTCTTCTGTATTGATGATTAACTTGTCACCTTGGTTTACGAAGAATGGCACTTGTACAATAAGACCCGTTTCAAGAGTTGCTGGTTTTGTACCACCAGAAGCTGTATCACCTTTAATACCAGGCTCTGTTTCTGTTACTTCTAGCGTTACAGTGTTTGGTAATTCAACACCTAACATTTCGCTTTGGTATGATTGGATATGCACTTCCATGTTTTCTTTTAGGAATTTTAATTCATATTCAATAGCAGCTGAAGCAAGTTCAGTTTGCTCATATGATTCTAAGTCCATGAAAACATGCTCGTCACCTTGTGCATAAAGGTATTGCATTTTACGGTTATCAATTTGTGCTTTTTCAACTTTCTCACCAGCACGGAAAGTTTTTTCATTTACTGAACCGTTACGTAGGTTACGTAATTTAGAACGCACGAACGCAGCACCTTTACCTGGTTTAACGTGTTGGAAATCTAACACGCGATATAATTGGCCATCTACAACAATTGTTAGACCTGTACGGAAATCGTTTACTGAAATCATTTGTGTTCCTCCATAGTTTATAAAATAATAAGTTGTTTTGACGAATGAGTTAGCAGTTCATTACCTGTCTCTGTGATTAAAATATCGTCCTCGATACGTACACCACCGATTCCTGGTAAATACACACCTGGTTCAATCGTTACGGCCATACCTGGCTCTAGAATCGCTTCTGAACGCATTGATAAGCCAGGGCCTTCATGTACTTCAAGACCAATTCCGTGTCCTAATGAATGACCAAATGCCTCGCCATAGCCTTTTTCTGTTAAGTAGTTACGTGCAATCGCATCTGCTTGAATCCCTGTTAAGCCAGGACCAACCTTTTCAAGTGCTAAAAGCTGGGAAGCAAGTACTGCGTTGTACATATCCACTAATTTTTCAGATGGCTCGCCAACTGCCACAGTACGTGTAATATCCGAGATATAGCCATTGTACAGTGCGCCATAGTCTAATGTGACAAAATCGCCTTTTTCAATCACTTTATTCGTTGCTACGCCATGTGGTAAAGCTGAACGAAGACCAGACGCAACAATTGTATCAAACGAGGACTGAGTTGCTCCTTGTTTACGCATGAAAAATTCTAATTCATTCGAAACCTCAAGCTCTGTTTTACCCGGCTTGATGAAGTTTAAGATATGTGTAAATGCGTGATCAGCAATTTCACACGCAACCTTAATAATATTAATCTCTTGTTGCGTCTTAATCAAGCGAATTTTTTCAATTAGCCCAGAAATCGGTACTAAATCTGCTTGAATTTTATTTTTATATAGCTCATATGTGCCATAGCTAACAGTATCTTTCTCAAAGCCCAATAATTTGATACCCATATTTTTTACTTGTGTTGCAATTTCTTCAATGATCGTTGCCTCATGCTTGACAATTCGGAAATCTTGGACTTGCGCGGCTGCTTGCTCTGTGTAACGAAAATCCGTGATAAACACAGCATCATTTTGAGACACGATTGCTACGCCCGCTGTCCCTGTAAAACCAGTCATATAACGACGGTTGTATCCGTTCGTAATTAAAATGCCATCGAGATTTTGTTCCTGAAGTGTCTTACGTAGCTTTTGTAATTTCAACATAATCAATTCTCCCTCTCAATAAATGTGCGTAGTGCCAGTTCATAGCCTTTCGTACCTAGTCCAGAGATTTGACCAAGGCATGCCGGGGCGAGATAAGAATGATGACGGAAAGCCTCACGTTTATGGATATTTGAAATATGTACTTCTATAACCGGCACAGAAATTCCTGCAATTGCATCATGTAAAGCTATGCTTGTATGGGTATATGCACCGGGATTAAAGATAATACCATCATATTTTTCGTCCTCTGCCTCATGCACCCAATCAACAAGTACCCCTTCATGATTAGATTGACGAAACTCGACAGTGGCACCTAAAGACGCCGCAAGATTCTGAACATTGTTTTTCACATCTTCCAATGTCTCATAACCATAAATATGTGGCTCTCGCTTACCTAGTCGATTTAAATTAGGTCCATTCAAACATAATAACTTCACGCATATTCGCCTCTTTCTATGTACTTGCCATTATTTTATCATACAAGGCGCATACAGCAACTAATTTCCTTTTTGTGCTGAGTGCTCCTTCTGATGAAAATTTGCAGTTTCAAGCAAGAAACGTAATAGACAAATAACAATGACCATGAAAGGAATCGATAGTTTTTTAAAGGAAGAAGATTGTAAAGGCAAATCAAGAACAATCCATTCTAATGTGATGGACAAAAAAAGGCCGAGCAAAAAAGAAGATAGCACAGCTGGGATAATATAAACATATCTCAACGTAATGTATAGTAAAAATCCAATCATGAATATAACTAGGATGAAAAAGCTCCATTGAAATAGTTTTGAGCTGCCTTCGAATAAATCCCACTTCTTATAAAAACCTATTGGATTCCATTTAATGAGATGAAAGTATTGAAGCCCCTTTAAACACAACGCTAAAACAAGTGCACTGACGAGCGATGTTATACTAGCTACTTTCAAGCAAAATCCTCCTAACTTGTACCACGATTTTATTTTCTAACGTTAATCATTTCCTAAATTGTACGATTAGTGTAGCCATATAGAAATTTTACTATGCGTAACTATAGAGGTTTTTCACTAAATTTAGTACAATGGTACAGTTGAAATATATAAAGAGAGTGGTGTTAGCCTTGAGCAATTCACCTGTTTACGGGGGACAAGCACAATTAGAGGGTGTAATGTTCGGAGGAAAGGAACATACAATTACTGCTATTCGCCGTAACGATGATTCCATTGATTATTATCATTTTAAAAAAGTTCAAAATCCTATTTTACAAAAGTTAAAAAAAATTCCATTGGTACGAGGCGTAGTAGCGCTGATTGAATCAGCTGGTTTAGGCTCTCGCCATATGCAATTTTCAGGGGACCGTTACGACGTTACACCTGGCGAAGAAGAAGATCATAAAGAGGAAGGCTCGAGACTGCAAATGATTTTAGGGGTTGCAGTTGTAGGTATTCTTACCTTTTTATTTAGTAAATTTGCCTTTACATTAATTCCAGTATTTATTGCGGATTTTTTCTCTAAATGGATAGAGGGCAAAACTGGCCAAATTTTACTTGAAAGTGGCATTAAGCTACTTTTACTACTTACCTATCTATATTTTATATCTTTAACGCCACTTATTAAACGAGTATTCCAATATCATGGTGCAGAACATAAAGTGATCAATTGCTATGAAGCTGGTATGGATATAACAGTGGAAAATGTACAAGCACAATCACGCTTACACTATCGTTGCGGTAGTAGTTTTATGCTGTTCACTGTGTTTGTCGGCATGTTTTTATATTTCTTCGTGCCAACTGATCCGCTTTGGTTACGTATTTTAGACCGTATTCTATTAATTCCAGTTGTTCTTGGGATATCATTTGAAGTACTTCAAGCTACAAATGCGTGCCGTAATATTCCCGTATTACGCTTCCTTGGCTATCCAGGCTTATGGCTACAATTACTGACAACACGTGAGCCTAAAGACGACCAAGTAGAAGTAGCCATCGCATCCTTCAATATGCTGCTTCAAGTTGAGCAACAACCAGAAATCGCAGCTACTTTGAATCATGATTAAAAATTAAGGGGCAAGTCCATCTGATAACTCATCATCTTGGACTGCCCCTATTTTTATTACGGTTGTACAGACACTACATGTTGCTTTGCCTGCTCGTATTCCTCTTGCAATGTCATGAGTATTTCACGAATCGATTCTCGCTTGATAACATTTGTGATACCATGACCTGCTGACCAAATATCTCGCCATGCCTTGACATTCACGAGATGTGTTAAATCAATGTCCTCTCTTGGCTTCAATGTTGCAGGATCAATACCTTCCTTCAATAAGGATGGAATTAACACATTCACATGGACACCGCTAAAAGCATCGGTATATAAAATATCAGAGGTATCACTGTCAATCACCATATTTTTGTACTCCTCAGGTGCATTTCCTTCATCACAAGCTAAAAAGCGAGTACCCATATAAGCATAGTCTGCTCCCATTATTTGAGTAGCTAATACTTCTGCACCGCTAGAGATGGAGCCTGATAAAATGATTGTCCCCGTAAAGAATTTCTTTACCGCAGATACAAAGCCAAATGGGTTCAGTTGCCCGCCATGCCCACCAGCACCCGCACAAACAAGAATTAGTCCGTCTACACCTATGGCAGCAGACTTTTCTGCATGCTTGACGTTCGCAACATCTGCATAGACCTTTCCTCCATAACCGTGCACAATGTCTATAACTCTCTTTGGATTACCGAGTGATGTAATGACAATCGGTGGCTGGAATTGTTCAATTAACTGTAAATCTTCCTCAAATCGTGTATTCGCTACAGGATGACATATTAAGTTAACTGCCCATTGCTCAGTCGGTAGTGCCTCTTTTATTTCTTCAAGCCACTCAGCACAAACTGAAGCTGGTCTTGCATTTAATAACGGAAATGAACCGATAGCCCCTGCTCTACTAGCTTCAATAACCATCTTAGGGTTAGAAACTAAAAACATCGGCGCTACTATAATTGGTAAACTTGACATACACTCTCCCCCTTTATACTTAGATATTTCGAGAGATTTCCTGAAAATCCTACTAAAAAAATTTAAATTTCCATTCTGACTCCGCATCTTACGTTGCAATAACAGGGACCCATCTCCCCTCTCAAAGGTGGGAGACTTCCGTAGCTAGGGTTTGTCTAAATGAAGATAAAAAAAGTGCCTATCCGTCTTGTTAACGAGATAGATGGTTACTTTGAAATAAAGTTCGATCAAAAATACCCCACAACCAGTATTTTACGATAAATAAAAAGAATCCATTTCGAAAAAAGACTGATCAAAATGGATTCTTATCCAGAAAATTTAATTATCGGTTTTATAAAAAAGTTTGATCATTTTCTACCTGCGCCCTTTAATGGAATAACATATTATTTTTATTATGTGGTTTTGTTGAAGAACATTGCTTAAGCCTAATTCAACATAAACACCCGTTTGTGACAAGATAATCCGTATAGGCAATTTTTAATGACGGTTATGGGTAGAGTAAATCCGTTAGACGTGATCTAATTCGAATACCTCAACGTGAAGGAATTAATTTAGCGAAATAGGAAAGAAAATACCGCTGAAGAGTTAAAAAGTATCTTAGGCATGCCGGGATTAACTATGTATTGAGCCGGATTAAATCAGGTTTTTGATGTGATTAGCGGAAGAGGGAAATCAAGAAAAAACTTGGATATTTTTACCAAGTTCTTTACTATTGCACAAAAACAGACACGAAGATATAATTATATTACATTTGCTATCTATCAAATGCGCATAATAATCCTATTTTATAATTTAATTATATCGCACTGGTAAGCCCTTGTCAAATATTTTTTCTCAATAAAATGGTTAGGAGTGATGCAGAATGAGTTCTTTAGTTCTTGGTTTTCAGAAAATGGATAAAACACAGCTTTTGCTCGTTGGTGGAAAAGGGTCCAATTTAGGGGAATTATCAAAAATCGAAGGAATACAAGTACCAGAGGGATTTTGTGTTACAACGGTGGGTTATCAAAAAGCCATCGAACAAAACGAAACGTTTCAAGTATTGTTGGACCAACTCTCAACGCTAAAAGCAGAGGATCGAGATCAAGTTGGTGAAGTCAGCAGGAAGATTCGACAAATCATTATGGAAGTAGAAATTCCTTCCGATGTTGTAAAAGCAGTTGCTCACAAACTCTCTCAGCTTGGTGGTGGCCACGCTTACGCAGTGCGTTCTAGTGCGACTGCTGAAGATTTACCTCATGCCTCTTTTGCTGGTCAACAAGACACCTATTTAAATATCATCGGCAAAGAAGCCATCTTGCAGCATATTCGCAAATGTTGGGCTTCCCTATTTACGGATCGCGCGGTAATCTACCGTATGCAAAATGGATTTGACCACAGTCAAGTGTATTTATCCGTTATCATACAACGGATGGTTTTCCCACAGGCATCAGGGATTTTATTTACCGCTGATCCGATTACTTCTAACCGAAAGCTACTATCAATCAATGCCAGTTTTGGACTCGGAGAAGCACTGGTCTCCGGCTTGGTCTCTGCCGATTGTTATAAAGTACAGGAAGATAAAATCGTCGATAAAATGATAGCGACCAAGAAATTAGCTATCTATGGCCAAAAAGGAGGAGGAACAGAGACACAACAGATCGATTCGAATCAGCAAAAGACACAAACACTTACCGATCAACAGATTTTACAACTAGCACGCATCGGAAGACAGATCGAAGCTTATTTTGGTTGCCCACAAGATATCGAATGGTGTTTGGTTGATGATACATTTTATATTGTCCAGAGTCGCCCAATCACGACTCTTTTCCCCATCCCTAAGGCGAATAATCAAGAAAACCACGTCTATATATCTGTCGGTCATCAACAAATGATGACCGATCCCATGAAACCATTGGGACTATCTTTTTTCCTGTTAACGACTTCTGCGCCCATGCGTAAAGCAGGCGGAAGGTTGTTTGTTGATGTCACGCATCAACTGGCTTCACCGGTCAGTAGAAACAATTTATTAAATGCTATGGGACAACACGATCCGCTCATGAAAGACGCACTCATGAACATCATTGAGCGTGGAGATTTTATAAAATCGTTACCTAATGATATTAAAGCACCGAGTCCCAACAGAGGCAATACGGATACGCTAGCACAAATCGAAAACAATCCATCAATCGTTTCTGAATTAATTAAGCGTAGTCAAACATCCATAGAAGAGTTAAAACAAAACATCCAAACGAAATCAGGAATAGATGTATTTGATTTTATTCTAGAAGATATTCAGGAATTAAAGAAGTTTTTATCTGACCCACAAAGTTCTGCTGTATTTATGGCTGCTATAAATGCTTCAATATGGATCAATGAAAAAATGAACGAATGGTTAGGTGAAAAAAACGTAGCAGACACGCTTTCTCAATCTGTACCAAACAATATTACTTCGGAAATGGGTCTAGCACTTTTGGATGTCGCAGATGTGATTCGTCCTTATCCAGAAGTAATTGCATATTTACAACACGCAAAAGATGATAACTTTTTGGATGAACTAGTTAAGTTTGATGGTGGACAGGAAGTTAGAGACGCTTTCCATGTTTTTCTCAACAAATACGGAATGCGCTGTGCTGGAGAAATCGATATTACGAAAACTCGTTGGAGTGAAAAACCAATTACACTTGTCCCCATGATTCTTAACAATATCAAAAACTTACAGCCTAATGCCAGCACTCGAAAATTTGAGCAAGGGCGACAGGAAGCTTTGAAAAAAGAACAAGGATTATTAGAGCGATTGAAGCAATTACCAGATGGTGAACAAAAAGCCAAAGAAACAAAACGAATGATCGACCTAATTCGGAATTTCATCGGCTATCGTGAATATCCCAAATACGGCATGATTAATCGCTACTTCGTTTATAAGCAGGCTTTACTGAAAGAAGCCGAACAACTCGTACAAGCCAACGTTATTCATGAAAAAGAAGATTTATACTATCTCACTTTTGAAGAACTTCGCGAAATCGTACACACCAATAAACTAGATTACCAGATCATCAGCGAACGAAAAGACGAGTACAAATTATATAAAAAACTTACTCCCCCACGTGTTATCACGTCTGATGGTGAAATCATTGTAGGTGAATACAAACGAGAAAATCTCCCAGCCAAAGCTATAGTAGGGCTCCCGGTTTCTTCCGGAGTTATAGAGGGACGGGCTCGTGTCATCTTAAACATAGAAGATGCTGATTTAGAAGATGGAGATATATTAGTCACGTCCTTTACCGACCCTAGCTGGACACCATTGTTTGTATCCATAAAAGGTCTAGTCACCGAAGTTGGTGGACTGATGACCCATGGAGCAGTTATCGCGCGTGAATATGGCTTACCAGCAGTTGTTGGGGTGGAAAATGCCATCAAACTGATAGAAGACGGGCAACAAATTCGCGTACACGGAACAGAAGGATATATTGAAATATTGTAATAACTGAATACGTCAAGTAAGAGCCTCTGTCTTAACGGACGGCAATCAATTATGCCTCGGCATAATTGCGTCCGGAATCGGCTTTGTGCTTAGGCCCCCCTCAAAGGTAGGATACTTCCGTAGCTAGCGTTTGTCTAAATGAAGATAAACAAAGTGCCTATCCGTCTTTTGACGAGATAGATGTTGATATGAAAGAAAGTTTGATCAAAAATACCTCACAAACCCGTATTTTAAGATAAATAAGAAGTACCTATTTTGAAAAAAAGATCAAAATGGGCTCTTTCTTTGTGAAGTATTGTTCAATTTTTATAAAAAATTGATCATTTCCTATCTAAGTTGTTCCACAAATCGTGCCCGATTACGGAAATTTTTATGAATGCGTAATCACTTGAGATCCTTATTATCGTAAGCTACTATTTGACCTTCCATAGCATAAAAGTTCATTGATATTTTCTGAGTCCTATTATTGAACTCAGCTTGATATTTTATGTAATCCAGATATGAACATGCTTTTACATCAAATATTCTATAAAACTCATGGGGTTCTAACCCATTTTTCAATTCAGCACATCCAACAATTAAATCCACTTCATTATTGGTGTTACGCCTCTTAACAAACCATTCGTCAAATCTAAAATCAAAGCTGTAAACCGATAATAAATTTGTTTAATTTTGTTATAAAAATATAATAGCCTTGCTACAATTTAGTGTGTAGTAAGGCTCTTTAAAGTTATTTAATTTCTATACATTTAAAAGGTCTTTGTACTTAAAAATCATTAATAAAGTTGTTTAATTCTTACTAAACTAAAGCACCCGTTGAACAACTGCTATATATAATTTCTTTGTAATACTTTAAAATGCTCTTCGTATTTTTGTAACCTCTTTACATCAACTTTCGAATTTAAAAAGGGTTTTCGCTTACCTACAACCATCACGTCTTTATCGTCTAAAGGGCTTGTTAGTTTTATATATGGTTGAAAATGACTGCACTTAGTATTAGGAAGGTTAACAGACAATCTTGCGTATTCTTCAGTTGAAAATTGATTTGAGATATCTAACTCTTGAAGCCCTTTTATCCCTGAAATCGGCTCCAAAGATTCGTCTAAAACTTTAATATTCGATAAACCGAGATATTTTAAATTACTAATAGATCTTAGAGGTTCAAGACTATTTAACTTCGTTGGCAAATGGCAGTAAGAAATCTAATGAAAGGAAGGAAGATTGTTTCTCCATCTCTATAATTCATTTCCTTATTTTATCTCAATGATGAAACCCTAAACTTAGGCATCTCGTTTACGGTAAAATACAATAGCTACTGTAATAAAAATCAGTGTCCATACTATTAAAATACCTGTCCCTTGCATTGGTGAAAGTGCATTTATTTCATTAGAAGAAGGCGGCATATACATATAAGATCCTGCCGTATCCGGAAAATAATTTTTAATACGAGGTAATAAATCTCTCGCCAATGGACTGACAATGAAGTAATAACCAAGCAGGACCACTAAAGCAGGGGTGGTTCGTCTGAGTAAAGCACCTACAGCTGCACTGAGAAGGGTGGTTAATGTTAGATAGCCGGTTGCACCTACTAAAGTTTTTATCATAGCGTCTATTTCAATCACTAATGCTGTGTCTCTCATCATAATAAAAGCATATAGTACACCTGATGCAGCAATAATAAACGCCATAGGAATGGTTACAATTGCCAAAGCTAAATGCTTCGTGGATAGTTGAAACTCACGCCAAGGGATCGTAGTTAAAGTAGTTCGAATCTGTCCACCCGTATACTCTGAACAAGTAGCTAAGATACCTAGAATAATGAACCCTGCTTGAAGATATCCCATAGAAGCAAGTCCTATTTTCAGTATACTTTGCGTTCCTGCTGCCCCTTGTAGACCAGCAGAAGTAAAAGCTGCTGCTAAAACTAAATTTAGAATGAATGTCCCCATAAGAGTGAGCCATACCAATGGTAATGTAACTAATTTTTCCAGTTCAGCACCAAGGATTAGTGTTATCTTTCTACTAGAAGAGACACTCATGATGTAACGTCCCTCCTATGGAATACAATGGCTGCGACAATGAAAAGAACAGCTACCCAAGCAAACATGATTAAACCACCTGTGAATGGGGTGTGAAAACTGTCGCTCGTAAACATAAACATGTCAGAGCCAGCCTTATCTGGTAAGTAAAACGCTAATTTTGTAACCTTAGTAAGGAGGTAAGAGACTGTCACAACAGATGAATTTATCATGAGCACAGCAAGCGGGATAATGCCATTCTTAGTTAGAACCGTAATCCCAAATGCTAAAAGAGCAGTAAATATCCAGTAACAAACCGCGCCGATCAGTCTAGATGCTTCAAATGCAGGGGCGTATTCACCAAGAATAAGATTTGTTGCTGACACAGTTGTTAGAATAGCAACAATGGAAAGCAGTATGCTGATCACTGTCACTGCACTTGCTTTTGCCAGCAAAAAGTGGAAACGGGATGAAACAACGGTTAAACTCGTTGTAATCTGATTCCCTCCACCAGATTCACTGCTCTCTGTCAAATACTCACTGCTGACAGCAAGCACACCAAGAATAATGACACCTTGCACACCAAGACCTAAACCAATATAGCCAACTTCCGATAGACGTGTGCTAACTCCAGCTATAATCTCCTCTTTTTGTGCTGTACTGTCCAAGGCAGCAATGACCGCTGGGGCAATTGCTCCAATAAGAAAGGCAAGCCAAATACCCGGCAGGGAGAACAATTTAGATAGTTCTGCGTTGAATGCTCTCATACAACATCACCTGCATTTTCAGATGTCAGGGCAAAAAAGGCTTCCTCCAGCGTGGAATGATTCCCTATTACTTCTTTCAATGTTCCATTTGCAACGATTTTTCCATGATTAATAATCACCACATCATCAACAGTCTCTTCAAGCTCTCCCATTAGATGACTGGATAGTAACACCGTGTTTCCAGACTCAGCGCGTTCACGTAAAAATGTCCGAATCCACCGAATTCCTTCTGGGTCGAGCCCGTTTACAGGTTCATCTAAAACCAATATTTTTGGATCCCCAAGTAGTGCCGCTGCCATTCCAAGTCTTCTCCCCATACCCAGGGAATAATTCCCAATTCTTTTACCAGCTACATTCGTAAGACCTACTATTTCCAGAACTTCCTCGACACGTGAGCGAGATAATCCTGAGGCACGAGCAATCCAACGCAAATGTGCTCGTCCTGTTCGCATACGATGAGCTCCAAATCCATCAAGTGCGGCACCTACGGTTGCTAGAGGATTATGTAATTCTGCAAATGGCTTTCCATTAATTAGTGCACTCCCTGAGGTGGCACGATCTAATCCAAGCAGGATGCGAAGTGTTGAACTTTTCCCTGCCCCATTTGGACCTAAAAAACCAGTTACTCTACCTGGTCTAGCTTTAAAACTGATACCTGATAAGATTTCTTGAGTTCCGCGATGTTTGACTAAGTTATTAATTGTAAGCAACCACAACACTCCCTTTCTGTTATGGTTCTAATTATAAAAAAGCAAAGTTACATCTCGGTTATCTTGTTGTTTACTTCTGGGTTAACTTTAGGTTAAGCTCTACCAATAGCTACTCTTGTACCATTTTCATTTGATGTAAAGTCAGCTTTCAGCTTCATTTTTTTCAACATATAATTTGAAGCCGATAAACCAATCCCCGCCCCACCCTCATAGGAAGAGTTATCCATACCTGGACCTCTGTCTGCAACAATGATCTGTTCTTTTTCTACATCAACCACAATGTTTGTATATTTTCCCTCTGCTGCATGGCGATGAATATTCTGAAATAAATTATCCAGAACTCGTGTCATCCATTTAGGATCTGCTTCCCAATAAAAAGTCTTCTCTGTCGGTAAATCAACATCTAACTGAATTTCTTTTTCTTCAAATGCAGGATACCACTCAGCGACAGATGCTCTTACTAATCGTACAATATCTGTTGAAGTGGGATGAAAAGGATGTTTCCCTGATGTAAGCAATGTATAGGAAAGTAAATCATCCATTAGATCTCCGACTCTTGTAATCGTATGGTTCATCTCCGCTAATGAGTCTTGCCCTTCAAAACTCATTGATTCTTTATTTAATCTGGTGATACGTCCTCTCAAAATGGTAAGTGGCGTTCGTAAGTCGTGAGATAAATTCGCGATGAGTCGATGGCGTAATAATTCCTCTTCATATTCTCGCCTTCTACTGTCTTCAAGCTGCTGAATCATCCAATTAAAAGAACTTCCTAACTGGTCTATTTCATCCATACGATCCGTTTGAACAGATATTGGTTTAGGAAATGAATTATTATTAGCTGAAAATGACATGACTTCCTGTAAGCGGGTGAGACGTTTACGAAGTCTCAAGAAGAACAGCCAAGATATTACAACAAATGCGACAATAATAAAACCAAACAAAAGTACGGTAAAGTAAAACAGATTTAACATATTCATTTCTTTTTCATTGCTAACAGGAACGAACGAAGTGAAGAAAATAAGCACAAGAAGAGGAAAAAAGATAAATAGAAAATGCACTTTTAGAAAACGACGAAATAATGATCTATTCTGTTTCATAGTTTCACCCGATAGCCTATTCCCTTCAACGTTTCAATAATTCCTGGGGAATCTGGATGACGTTCCAACTTTTGACGCAATCGATGGATATGCACCATTATTGTTTTATCACCAGTAATATAAGCTTCTTGCCAAATGGCTTCATAGATTTGTTCTTTGGGTAAAACCTGATTAGGATGGCGTAAGAAGTACATTAATATTTGATGTTGTTTACCTGTTAATATAATTTCTTCACCTGTGCGTTTGTCGTATACCATTTGAACTTCTGGATCTACTTCAATATCATTTCCTAATGAAATGCGCTCGGAATGTGTTCCACCACTTCGACGGATTAATACTTCTAATCTTGCAACTAATTCATCCGTATGGAAGGGTTTCGTTAAATAGTCATCAGCAAATTTTAAACCATCTACTTTATCTTCTATCGATGTTCGAGCAGATAACAGCAATATAGGAACGGCAGGAGCTGCCTTCTTTAATCGTTTTCCCACAGTAAATCCGTCTAACCCGGGTAGCATGATATCCAAAATAACTAATTCATGCTGATTTACTTCTCTTTCGGCTCCTTCACCTGAAAGCAGCCATTGAACTGAAAACCCTCGCTGTTCCAATTCTTCTTTTACCCAACTGCCTATTTTCTCATTATCTTCAATATATAATACACTTCTTTTCAAGTAACATCCCTCTCTAAATTTCAAAAATTTGATACTATTATAGTCTTTATGTGTTTGATATAATTATCAAAAGCTCTTAAATAATTATATTCATTATCATGATTTATTTGAGATAACTGCTGTTTGAATTAGCGAAGTCTTGTATTTTATCTATCTTACTCATAACGAGCAAATTTACCCCCAATAAATTCCATACAAACAAATAAAAAAGACAAAAAATGGATTCTTTTCTTATGAATTAGTGTACATTTTTTATTAAAAAAGTTTGATCATTTTATTGCCGTAACCTTCCACAACTTGATTGTTTCAAATTTTTGCTGATCTTTTGCCATTCACGTACTTCAGTGAAATGCTGTGCCAATTGATTCGCCTGGGTAGTTACACTTTCAGGATATGCAAGAACCTCCAACAGTTTAATGGCGTTCCTTGTCATTGAAGGTCCGTCATGAACTTTATAATCAAATAATACTTTTCCATTTTCAATCGTTTCCCTGAAATGATAATTGCTATACAACTCACCTGCAATTTCTGTAAGCTCAATATCATGTGCAACAATGATAGTCATGCCTTGATTTACAGATAGCCATTCCACGATTGTAGCTGATGCTGAAATTCTTTCAATCGTATTTGTTCCTTTCAAAATCTCGTCAATAAATGAGATTTTCGGTTTCTTTTCTTTACTAAGTCTAATTATCCTTTTTAAGGATTTAATTTCGGCAATAAAATAACTATCCCCCTCCAATACACTATCCTGAATTGCCATAGATGTGACAAGATAACTTGGTTTCATGGTCCATATTTTTGCCAAAACAGTGTTAGTAGTTTGGGCCAAAATAGCATTAATGGCTATAGCTTCTTTCGATTTCTTGTTAAAAAGTGATATATAATGAGAAAAATTGCAACTATAACAATTAATATTACTGGATTCTCCATCTACCCGTTCCTCGTCCCTCTTTAATCCACTTATCGATTTTAGATGTTCTTTTTCTTTTCTACACAAAAACACCCCTTTAGATAATCATATCCAAAGGGGTAAAGGGTCGCAACTTTTTTATAAACGTCGCGATTTTATTTCAAATCTACAATAGACACTTTTTCATTATTTTATAGGCCACATTTTAACTGTGCAGCACAGTTTGTACAAGTATTACAGCCACCGATTTCCTCTACAGTTCCTTTGCGGCATACAGGGCAAGTATTCCCTACATCCGAACCGATAACTGTTGTCGATTCTAACGCTTGAATCGTATCTACTAATACAACCGGACGCTTCGTTGGTACTTCTACTAATTCTTCCTCGAATGATAGTTGATCCATATCATTTTCTTCAGCTTTTAGTGTCAGTACTTGTGAATCACGGCTACCATCTACATAGACCGTACCACCTTTAGCGCCGCCTTTATATAAGCGCTCATATACTTGTTCAACTTGTTGTACTGTATAACCTTTTGGTGCGTTTACAGTTTTTGAAATAGATGAATCAATCCATTTTTGGATGATACATTGTACATCAGCATGCGCCTCTGGTTTTAACTCCATCGCCGTAACGAACCATTCAGGAAGGTCATTCTCATTTGCTTCTGGATGACGTTCTAAATATTCTTGTACGATTTCTGCTTTTACCTCGATGAATTTACCTAGACGACCTGAGCGGTAATATGTGAACGAGAAGTATGGCTCAAGACCAGTTGCCACGCCAACCATCGTACCAGTAGAACCAGTTGGAGCTACTGTCAGTAAATGCGAGTTGCGAATACCTGTTGCTAAAATTTGCTCTTTAATGTGTGCAGGCATTTTTTGCATAAAGCCTGTTTCAGTAAATGCTTTACGTAAACGTGCTGTCTCTTCCTCAGTTGCTCCTACAAGGAATGGGAAGCTACCGCGTTCTTTGGCAAGCTCTGTTGACGCCTCATACGCAGTTTCAGCAATCGTTTTAAAGATTTCATCGACTAGCTCATTACCAGCTTCTGAGCCATATTCTTTCTCACAATAAATTAGTAAGTCCGCTAAGCCCATTACGCCTAAGCCAACACGACGCTCACCAAGAGCTTGTACACGGTTTTCTTCTAAGAAGTATGGTGTTGCATCAATAACATTATCCTGCATACGAACACCAACACGAACTGTTTCACGTAGTGCTTCGAAATCAATTGTTTGATCTTCTTTATTTGCAAACTGCGCCAAGTTCACAGCTGCTAAGTTACACACAGAATATGGTGCAAGTGGTTGTTCCAATTATTGTTATCCTAAAGGCTTTTTATCCTCTAGTTCTTACAGTTCAATTCCTGTAAGTTCAGCATACATTTTCATTACACACTTTTTTCATAAACCTAAGTAGTTCTTTTCTTCCTCTATCTTCCCCAAAAATTGATTTTGAAATCACTCTAAAATCTTTAACCCCAAATTCTTGATAAATCTTTTCGATTAATGGTTGGAGAGTTGATTTTATTTTATTAAAGGGGATTGCAGTTATAATTTCTTCATTATCGATTGCCCATTGAATTACTGTCCGTTTAATTTCTTGATGAATTTTCGCTCGCTTATCAACATAAGTTTGTGTGGCAACTTGAATATTTGAATATCCAGCACATGATTGAGTACAAAACAATTTTGATGAAGAAACAATCACTTCAAAGTTGCTCCCACAACTCTTACAGATTCTTTGTTCCCTAGGTTTCTTTTGCTTACCCTTTTGAGCCAGGCCAGATTTTCTTAAACCTTCAATCATCCTTGCTTTTGCTGGACTATTAGATTCCCACAATCGCTTTGTATGCTGTCCAATTATTTTTTTAGTTTGCTCATTATGTCGCTGATTGAAATGGCCATTATACTTACCATAACTAGCTTTGTTTATTGTCGTATTTTTAGATTCTATCCATTCTGTTATCGTAGAAGTTAACGAAAATAGTACAAGCTTATACATTTCGAGCAATTCTTCATAAGAAATTAATTCGCAATCAATATCATAAGTTGTTTCAATAGCCTTTAAAGCTTCAAGAGCTTTTTCTTTCGCTATAATATCGCGAGACTTAATTTCAACAATCTTTATAATATCACCGTTATCATTATAGAAGAAAAAATCAGGTTTATAAAATTTAAATCCTATATTAAATACTTTGTCTTCATAGCCCCAAGAAATGGAATGATAATCTAGAAATTTGGCGTATGCATACTCATATGAACTTCTTAAATAATATGATTTATAAAAACCTGCATAACCTCTGTTCATTTGATCACAGCCTTTCTTTAATTAGGCTAGTATTTATTATATTGTGTAATGTTGCGGTCTCGTGCCCGGATTATAGTCTACTAGGTAGGATCACCGGGTATGCGTTGCCCCTGACTTAAGTTTTACCTTTAGCCTTCGGTTCGGATTAGCATCTCAGCCTTCCCGCTTTATCCCGCAATTTTTAACGTGAGGCGAAGTCCACCACACGGATTTGTCGCAACAACGCTTTGACCATAAGCTTTTGCATTTGTCATGTCATTGGCGTTGTCGATGAAGAAAATACCTGGCTCTGCAGAGTATGTTGCACAAACGTTGATTAAATTCCATAATTCTTTCGCTTTAATCGTACGGTATGTGCGTACTTTATAGCCCATTTTCTCCCATTCGCGCACATCTCCAACTTTATGCCACTCACTGTTGTAAATAGCCATCTCTTCTTTTGTATATTCTTCAACAGCTGGGAAACGAAGCTCAAAGTCAGCGTCATTTTCTACAGCTTTCATAAATTCTTTTGTTAATGTTACAGAAATATTTGCACCAGTTAAAAACTCTTGATTGTGAACAGTATAAGTACCACCATCACGAAGTTTGTTTTCCGCTTCACGAATAATAGCCGTATCAAATCCGCCTAAGCCTTCGATACCTTTATAGTTAACAATCCCTTGATACATAGCTTCCTCTTGAGATGAAAGAGGCTTAAAGTTTAATTTTTCTTTTGCTAGACGAATAATTGTTTTATCCGTAGTATTTTCGATTAGGTATCGTAGAATTCGTGGATTTTGCATTTTCGAAATAATAAATTCCACGATATCAGGATGCCAATCTGCCAGCATAATCATTTGTGCTCCCATTTTTTGTTACAGAAAAATATTGAATTTAATTTTTCTGGCATGGTCATTTCTGCCATACTCTTATGCTTTCACATAAGATCAGACTATATCATCAAAGAATACTGTTCTTTGTCTCGTGCCTCATAAGAGCGTCACCGCCTCATATGATTTACTTCTTTCATACTTTGACAAGCTTAGAAAGTTTCAATAGTCGTTGAACGTTCATCTACGTTTCCATAGATGCTTCGCTGCTGATTGCCCAATCTTTTCTTTTTTCAAGCATTCACGCCTAGCTTTGCAGCTTACGTTGTAGCAAAAAAAGCTCTAAGGGTGTTCCAGCAATTCACGAGATTACGTCGCCGAGTCTTAACGACGCGAGCCACCTTGTTCAACAAGATGAGTCAGCTTCGCAATATCATCTAACCATGACACGGAACCAGATGATTTACCATTTACACCACGTGCTAAAGTGTTACGTGGACGCAATGTCGAACCATTTGTCCCTACACCACCACCGCGGCTCATAATTTCCATTACTTGCTTACGGTGATCACTAATTCCTTCACGTGAATCTGCTACAAATGGCATTACATAACAGTTGAAGAAAGTTACATCTGTTTCAGATCCTGCTCCGTAAATAACTCGTCCAGCTGGAATGAATTTTAATGATACTAACTGCTCATAAAACTTTTCAAACCATTCTTGGCGTTTCTCTAGTGTTTTTTCAACAGCAGCAAGTCCTGTTGCATTTCGTTTTGCGATTTGTTCATAAAATATTTCAAGAGGCTTTTCTAGCACGTCAATTGAACGCGTTATCACACCCGTTTCTTGTTCTTTCGGATCATCTAAAGCACTACGGTAATCTTCCTGAATCAAAATTTCTGCTGTTTTCGTAGACATATCAAGCTTTTGGATTGTCCCTAAACCACGTGCAGGGAATTTTGGATCTGACTTCACTGTTAATACGACGAAATCACCAGCTTTTAACGTTTTCTTCTCCGTATCCTTAAACGAGTAGCGATCGATCATCACAAGTCTTGATACACCTTTATGCGTAATGTGCATATCAGGTGTTACAGGATGAACCTGTGGAAATTGTTCAATATCTTTGTTTAACTGTTCAAATTTGTTTACTTCGGGTTGATGATTTGTAAGTACCATCGTTTTGCCTCCCTTGTTTTCTGCATTACAATAATAAATACACAATATCACGTGTCGTTAAACACTACATATTGTGTATGTTTCTTTAAAAAAGATACTATATATAGTTTTTTAATTCAACACTTGCAATTTCGAATAGAATCCGAACCACTTGTTATTACAAGGGTTGAACGATAAAAAATATTTTTCTTATACTATTTCAGGAATGCCGATCAACCATTTTTATCCATTCAACTTTTATTAGAAGATGTCGATTTACGTTACGGGCTACTGCTTTCCTGCGGGAGTCAAGTAGCCCTTCACTACAATCAGCTAAAAACAGGCATTTATAAGCAAAATATCAACAAAAAAAATCCTTTTATCGCTTACTAACAAAACAATATTTAATACTATTTCTTGTTATTTTTTGAAGTTCCAATCATCACATGCATATTTTTTTTCTTCAAGTGCATGCACATATTCTAATTGCTCCTCAGAAAGTGTAAATGGTTTTAAATCAATTTGCAACGATTTTGCAAAACCATCTCTAAAAGCTGTCACACATTGTTCAATAGTCACGGGTTCTTTAACAAGGTTATTGATAGCAACCGCTTTCTCAGGCATCTTTCTACGCATACGTGCCTTCGCCTCTTCACTTGAAAAATTGAAAACAGACAATAATTTCTCTTGATCTAAATCTAGTAAAATGGCTCCGTGCTGTAAAATAACACCTTTTTGACGAGTTTGTGCACTACCTGCTACTTTTTTACCTTCTACTACAAGCTCATACCAGCTTGGCGCATCAAAGCAAACTGCACTTTTAGGTTTCTTTAAATCCGCTCTTTGTTCTTCGGTATTAGGCACACTAAAATAAGCATCCATACCTAGATTATGAAAACCTTGCAATATCCCTTCACTTAACACTCTATATGCCTCTGTCACTGATTCAGGCATATCTGGATAGCTTTCTGAAACAATGACGCTATATGTCAACTCATGTTCATGTAAAACGGCTCTACCACCTGTTGGTCGACGAACAAAGCCTAAACCTTGTTCTTGCACAGCCTCGAAATTAATATCTCTTTTCGCCTGCTGAAAATAGCCAATCGAAAGTGTTGCTGGCTCCCACTCATAAAAACGAATGACTGGTGGAATTAAACCTTCACTATGCCAATCAAGTAATGCCTCATCTAAAGCCATATTAAAAGAAGGGCTACATTTCCCTGAATTTAGAAAATACCAAGTTGTCATATTTTCATCTCCTACAAATATTTAATTGAACATTAGCTAACGTGTACAAAAATAAGTCTCATCACCATAACGTGGGGTTGATTTCCGTTCCGGCTGGGCGCTTTCCTGGGGGCGTCGGGCCAACAGATGTTTTTTGTGCGAAAGGGTAGTGCTAACGTAGCGACAGCGACATGAGGTTGGTCACGAAGGCGTTATCACAGGATGTGATGCTTTTACCCTTCGTTCCTCTATCGCTGATCCCCAAGGAGTCGCCCTGCCTTCACTCCAATCAACCTATATATGGCATACGTTTTAACAAATGTCATCCTTCTCTAGATGATGAGCAAAAAACAATACTTCTCAAAATTTTGACACTCTGCGTTTAGTTCTATTCTTTATTGAATTAATCATCCACCCAAGTCTATGAATGTAGTGGAATGATTCTGTGACCTTTCACTAATAACATCCATAAATAAAGATAGATTAATTCTAGCCACAATCTAATTAATTTTATCAAACTCATTGGACTATCGCTAGCGCATCTTTTATAATAATAAAGAAGATAGAAAGGGGTAAGAAATTTTGTTGAACATACTTATCACAATCGGTGTAATTTTAGTAGTCGTAATTGCATATATCGGCATCAATGCCCTACGACTAAAAAAGGCCGTAACAAACCTAACACAAGAACAATTTATTGAAGGCTATCGTAAAGCACAGCTTATCGATGTACGTGAGCAAAAAGAATTTGATGCAGGCCACATTCTAGGCGCACGAAATGTTCCTTCAACAACTCTACGTCAACGTCACAAAGAAATTCGCCCAGATTTACCAGTATATTTATACTGTCAAAATACAGGCCGTAGCTCACGTGCTGCTTTATTTCTTAAAAAACGTGGCTACAACCAAATTTACCAACTTCAAGGTGGCTTCCGTACTTGGACAGGTAAAATAAAGACAAAAAAATAATAGTAAAAAATCGTTAAGGCATTAGTGACTACTATATATAAATTTACTCACGGAAACTAAGTAAATTAATATATCTCTACTTCACTTTGTTTAACACAAAGAGAAACCATCTCAAATGACTATGAGATGGTTTCTTTTTTGCAAAAAATTCTGAGTTTCTACTATATTATATTTATTGTTTAACGTCTGACAACTTATTTCTTGCTCTCCAAGTTCTTGATCATACATGGGACAGAAAAAAGTAGAACGAGAGGCAATATACTGCCCACACCACATTCACTTTCCATTACCAAAATTCTAACCGTATCCCTCACTCGTTCCTCGCCTCTTTTACCCCTTTATACCAAACATTAAATATTATCCATATTTTAACGTATGTCTAAAAATACTATTTTTCGTAAAGTTTTTACCTAGACGAACTCCAATCTTCTTTTTTTTCGATACTGACTGAAATTTATCCTTGAATAATTATGGTAGCACTGATAGGATGTATAATATCTTAAAACAATGTCATTAAGACATACAATACAAGCTATGAATGCTATGGATAAAACTATAGCAGGAGCAGTTCTGGAGAGAGCGCATTTTGCGTCGCCGAAGGGTTCACTATCTCAGGCAAAAGGACAGAGGAGTAATATCAACTTTCATCATGAAAGCTATACCACACGAATGTTTTCTTTTTTTGCATACAACATTCGCAATCGGTATTTGTTATTCTGTCGTTTACGGGACTAGTGTCACTACTAGTCTCTTTTTTATTTCCAGTCATAGTTTTTACGTATCTTTGAGGGGGAGCAACGTGGAACAACAACAACAATTAAAACGTGATTTAAAAAATCGCCATGTGCAGCTCATTGCCATTGGCGGAACAATCGGTACAGGTTTATTTTTAGGCTCCGGTAAAGCCATTGCTTTAGCTGGACCTTCCATCATCTTTGCCTATCTAATTGTCGGAACCGCCTTATTTTTCGTCATGCGGGCGTTAGGCGAACTGTTATTATCAAATGCTGGCTATACATCATTTACTGATTTTGCATCCGAATACATAGGACCTTGGGCAGGTTACATCACCGGCTGGACATACTGGTTCTGCTGGATTATGACCGCTATGGCAGATATTATTGCTGTCGGCGTTTATGTACAATATTGGTTTGATATACCACAATGGGTGCCTGCAATTGGCTGTTTAGTACTGTTATTAATGTTGAATTTATTAACTGTAAAACTATTTGGCGAACTAGAATTTTGGTTTGCACTTATAAAAGTCATAACAATTGTGGCACTGATTGTGATTGGACTATTCATGTTATTTACAGGTTTTCAAACAAGCTCTGGCACAGTTTCTGTTGAAAATCTTTGGGCACATGGCGGGTTATTCCCGAATGGCCTTCACGGATTCCTAATGGCATTCCAAATGGTTGTTTTCGCTTTTGTTGGTGTCGAGTTAGTAGGGGTTTCTGCTGCGGAAACAGCCAATCCTAAAAAAAATATTCCTTCTGCCATTAACAAAATTCCATTACGCATTTTATTATTCTACGTAGGGGCATTATTTGTTATTTTATGCATTAATCCTTGGAATGAAATGTCTGCCTCTAGTAGTCCATTTGTACAAGTATTTACACTAGCTGGTATTCCAATTGCTGCGGGTATTATTAATTTTGTCGTTCTAACATCTGCAGCTTCAGCTGGTAATAGTGGTTTATTTTCTACAAGCCGCATGCTTTTTAATCTTGGAAACAACAAACAAGCTTCACCAACGTTTGCAAAGCTCAATAAAAACAGTGTACCAAGTAACGCACTTGTTGTGTCTGCAATTGTTGTATCCGTTGGTGCATTACTAAGTAAATTAATGCCTGAAAACGCCTTTAGTGTTGTTACAACAATTAGTGCCATTTGCTTTATCTGGGTGTGGAGTATTATATTAATCTCTCATATCATCTATAAACGTAAAAATCGTGCACTTCATGAAGCATCAATTTTCAAGGCACCTTTCACTCCGTTCGTGAACTATTTAGTACTTGTCTTCTTTGCATTTTTATTAGTAGTAATGTTCATTTCAGAGGCAACACGTACCGCATTACTATTGACACCAATTTGGTTTATTTTGCTGCTGATTATTTATAAGATGAAAAGAAAGAAAGCAATACGCTAAGTTGTATCGCCCTGGATAGTGACACTTTAAGCAAAGTGAAGCTATTCAGGGCTTTTTTATAGCAAATGAACGGTATAATCCTTGGCGGATGTATAGAAATCCGCTGAAAAAAGTAAAAAAGATGACTCCATTTACTGAAGTCATCTTTCATTTGATTGAATCCGTGACATCCGCCACACCCGCTGAATGAAGTTAAAAAATATTCATATTCCACTCGGTAGCGATATACTTAAGTAAATTCACTCCGGCTACGCTATTCCCGATGTCATCAATTGCTGGTCCGTATATGCCAATACCGCATCCTACAGGAAAAGGTGAGTCTAAGCCTGCATGACTTGGCACAGCCACCAAAATCGCTCCGGAAACGCCACTTTTAGCGGGTAACCCGATAAATGCAGCAAATTTACCAGAAGCATTATACATACCGCAAGTAACCATCAATGCCTTTGCTAATTTTGCTACTTGCTTAGGAAAAAGCTGTGTTTTTGTTAGAGGATGATAACCATCATTGGCGATTACTAAACCAATCATCGCTAAATCCGAAACATTTACTTCAATTGCACATTGTTTCAAGTAAACCTCCAATGCCTCCTCTACAGAACAGTCTAAAAAGCCAGAATCCATTAAATAATAGGCTAATGAACGATTTCGATTTGCAGTTTGCCACTCAGATTGATAAACCTCATCATTAACCTTTAATTTCTTACCAACCATTTGTTCTAAAAAAGAAAGGATTTTTGACACCTTCTCTTGCGGTGAATTTCCGGAAAGCATAGACGATACTGTAATAGCTCCTGCATTAATCATTGGATTAAAAGGTTTTCCAGGCTGATGGCTTTCAAGACGAATGATGGAATTAAAGGTATCACCTGTAGGTTCAACATCTACTCGCTCTAGAACATAGGGTAACCCCCGATCCATACACGCTAAAATAAATGTAACGACCTTTGAAACACTTTGCAGAGTAAATAGTTCCGTTGTATCTCCGGCTTTCATTTCGTCATTATTAGTACCGATAATCGAAATTGCTAATTGATTTGGATCTTTTTCAGCTAAAGCAGGAATATAACTTGCGCATTGTCCCTCTTTAGCAAAAGGACGAAACTGTTCCACCCATTCTGCCGCAAGTTGATTATTATTATGATTGTTATGTTCTGTCGGCATTTTGTAATCTCCTTTCAAAAAATGGCATCTTACGCCATAGCTCGTCTTTAAGTACACTTTACTAAAAAAAATGAATAATAGGCAAAAACAGAGCCTCCATAGTTTACCCTACAAAGACTCTATTTGGTATATTTTTATCAATTATGCCTCGGCATAATTGCGTCCGGAGACGTGACGTCATCCAACTTTTGACCTTTATCGGAACACTTTCTCGTTTTATCACCCAACTTTTGAATTTTATCGATAAACTTTCTCGTTTTATCACCCAACTTTTAATTTTTATTGACATCCTCATGCATGGCGCGCACATTAAAACCCCGAATAATTTCGTTATTCGGGGTTTGGCTTTTAAACGATTTTATAAATCGTTTGCATACATTTTCTTATATAAAATTTCTAATTTTTTCGAGAGCTTACCATAGGCAGTTTGCCAAGTTTTACGAGCTGCTTCATTATCTTCTGTCGCAGGTACATAAAGAGCATGTACATCGGCTACTTTTTTCAAGTCACTCTCGGCTTGTGTTAGTTTAGAATAATTTTTCACGACGCTCTTTTCCGAAGAACTAAGGCCATCATATGCTGTTCGGATTTCTTTTACTTTCGTTTCCAAGTCATCAATATATTCACCATTTACAATCAGTGAATTAATGGATTCAACTAATTTCAAAGCACTTTCATTAGACTGTTGTTGACCTTGATCTTTATCAATAATGGATTGTCGTATTTCTGGACTAATTAAACTCATTTGTTTTGAAGTTAGCTTATTAAAAGCTTTAATAACAGTTGTTGGGTTACTAGTAAATGATTTTTCATACGTCTTCATAAATGATTCTACTTTTTTCACATCGGAAACCGCTGTTGTTAAGATCGACGCATTCGTAATACGTTTTTTATCACTAGAGCTTAGCTTTTTATATTGAGTTGAAAGCTCATTAATCTTTTCTATTGATACTGTATACGAATCATTATCATTTGAGACCATTTTTGCAATTTCATTATTTAATGTTGTGATATCTGGTGCATTACCGTTTTCTAGACGATTATTGAGCAAATCTTCATATTGCTGTTTGGCTAAATGCTGTTGATTTGCTGGCAGCTTAGCATATGCAGTTTGTACGGTTTGAATTTTTTTCGCTTGTTTCGCTGCATCGGTTTCTTCTCGGGCAGTTTGCACTTTTTTATGGAATGACTTAACACCAGAAAGATCTTTACTCGCAGCTGTTAATAAATAATAGTTTGTGACGTACTTTCGTCCACCGGAAGATAGGTTTTTATATTTTGTCGTTGCTGCATTTACAGCACTTTCGAATTGTGCAAATGTATATTTCGTTACATTAGCAAGCTTCTCAACTTCGGCTTTCAAAGCCAATGCAGCAGCTTTATCAGCAGGTTCCTTACCATTTAAATCAACTGTAATAGTCGGTGTATTTAATAAAAAATCGTTAGCATTATAAACAAGCGATTGTTGTAAACTAGTTAACTTATTGTAAGCTTTCAATACATTCGTGTAGTTCGTTTTTAACTTACTCTCAGCTACCCCCGGCGTTTCTGAAAGCTTTTGATAAGCGTCCATGTCCTTAATGATTTTTTCAGCTGCTTTAAAATCCTTTTGTAAAGTTACCAAGCTATCATATCCGACAACTTTAGCCGCTGAATTTTTCGTTAAACCCTTATATTCATTAATAATACGGTTTACATTACTGACATGTCCTTGCCAAGAATCTTTTGATGGATCTATAGGGTAACTGTCATCCACATCGCCCACATAACTGTCAATCTCTCTATTTAAGTTGTCTATTTGATTGTTTTCTGCGTTTTCAGCTTTAAGTAATGTATTCATATATTTTTCTGGTACAAGCTTAAGTTGTTTATAAGTTAACTTTTCAAAAGCCGTACGTATAGATTTTGCTGTAGTCACCTGTTTGCTAGTTGAATCTTTTTCTGACAACTTATCGAAAAGTTTAATAAATTGTTCGATTTTTTTAATATCCGACTTAGCATCACTTAAAATCGATTGATTTTGAACAGTCGCTCGGTAATTTTGAGATAATTTCGCTATATCCTTTTCAATTGTTTCTACTGCTGATTTTAAAGATTCGATGCTAGTAGGTACATACGTAACAAATGAACTTTTATAGTCTAATAGTGCAACAATCTCTTGATTTAGTCTTCTAACTTCTTTAAAATCTTCGATATCTGTAGGATCTTTCAAAATGTCTTTAATGCTATTGTATAAGGCATCGTTTAGATCTAAGCTACGTTGTAATAAATCAAACTTATCATAGGCCTCTTCAATTTCTTTTAAATATTTTGACAGATCTTTTTCATTCACTTCATTAACTTTATCTACTTTCTCATTTAACTTGCTTATTAAATCTACATCTGCAGTCGCTCTCTTTAATACATCATAATTTTTCACATTCGCCTTTGCTGCAGCAGATAGTCCCTGATATTTACTTTCTAATTCCGTTACTTTTGCCTTAAAAGATTCTAAACTTGTTACATTATATTTGTTGTCATTTATTAATAAAGTTTTAATTTCTTCAATCATTGAATCGGATGGTTCATTAGATATTGTTATCACATCAGACTCAACAGATTCTACCAAAGAAGTTCCTACCTTTGCCTGTACTTTGACCATTATATCTGTAATGCCATCTGTTAAAGCATTATTAGGAATTCTGTATGTGTCCTTAGTAGCTCCATCAATTATTGTGAAGGATTCACCAACTTTATAAAACCATTGATAGCTGTATGTAATTTGATTGCTTTGTAATTTTGCCCCAGCATCATCGGTTACAATTGCTCCTCCTACTTGTACTGATTCACCAGGTACTGCATAATTTGAACTACTATCTATTCTTGGCTTAGTTATTGAAAGTTTTAGTTCATTAATCGAACAGGGTTCACTCTTATACTTATCGCCATTTGTTGTAGTCGCTTCCACGAAAACTGCTTTGCCTGCTGCTTCTACTGGTACTGTAAATGACGCTGTTGTGGCACCAGAGATTGGTTTATTCGTTGAATCATTAGAGCCATCTACATAGTACCATTGATAACCTTTAACAATTGAGTTTGCTGGTAAGTTTTCGATAGAAGCTTTTAATGTTTCATTTACTGTATTTTTCCCTGTAACTGTAACTGTATCAGCTCCTGCCGCTCCTGCAACTGTTGGTACAAATAGAGCTGCTGGAATAGCTGCAGCTGTGAAAAGTAATTTTTTATTCAAATTTCCATACCTCCTCTATCATCTATTGAATTATATCGGCTACTTTTTTAATAATTCTCTTCATTTTATAGATTAATTCTAAAAAGTGTATTTCCTCCTATTTCAATACAAAAAATAATAATATTTTGATTTTATCTTAATTTTTATACTACCTAAGTTTTTCAGTTCATATTTTTATTCAGCAAATGTCATTTATTTTAGCAAATTTTATATTTTTAGTCCCTTTAGTATAAAAACAAGCTCCTATGCGACAAGCAATAGACATCTTCAAACAAAAAGACTAGGGATTCTGGGATTTTGAAAAATGTGATTTATGAAACTGATTCAAATAACTAACCTGAACAAGGCATTTACGGAGCAAATTATATGTTTCTAGTTTCAGGAAATATATCATAATACAACTGTTTATTAGGATATTAACAAGAAAATAAGGGGATTGGTGGTACTACGGAGGATCTTTATAAACCTTTAGAGTGGCTACGTAAAATACGCAAACCAAGCAGAACTTTACAATGATGTTGAAAAGTATCTTCGTGCTCACGCTAAGCGCATTTAATGAATAAAATCAAAGAGGCATCTCAACTAATGATTTGGGATGCCTCTTTCTAAGTTTCAAAATATAATATTGATGCTCCATTCTATTGCTTATAAAGCATATAAGTTTTTTCATAACAATCGACGTAATGCACACGCTCTACTTCGCCTGATATTGAATAAAAAAATATCAATCGTTCATAAATCATCTCGGTTAAAAAAGCTGTTTTCGTAGAGTCATGACTAAATGGTATAAGCTTAAATTTATATAAAGCTCCATACATCTTAGGGACTGTTAGATAAAGTTCTTTATTTTTAATAGTAATGGTAAGTACTTTGTCTTCATTTTCTATTACATATTGTCCGACGATAGATTCTCTCTTTGTGAATGCTATCGGAACTCTAGGTGCCGGTGAAGATACATTTTTATCAAAAACGATTTTTGCAATCTCTCTACTTAAATGCATGACAGGTGAAACATTCATATTGCTTAAAAAGATAATCGTAACTTGGTCATCTACAAATCTAAGAAAATCACTTGAAAAACCGCTAATATCACCAAAATGATGCACACATTTTTTCTCCATTAATTCAGAGACCATCCAACCACACGCATAAGACCCAAGATTTGGAGTCAACATTTTCTCTGTTAATTCCTTATGAAGGATTTCGGAAGATTTTAAGGCCTGATCCCAAATAAATAGGTCCTCTGTTGTCGAATATAAACCATAGGAACCTAATGGAAATGACAAATCGGCATACGCTGCATGAATTGGCTCTTCCCAAAATGAATAGCCAGATGCTAAACCTGGAATCACCTTTACTCCATCATCACAGCCTGTATGATACATACCTAATGGATGGCATATATGCCGCTGTATGTAATCTGCATAAGACATGTCTGAAACTTTTTCAATAATGGCTGTTAACAACGCATACGCTGAATTTGAATAGCCAAATTTACTACCAGGTTGAAACTCTAATGCCCTACCTTTAAAGGAATCAATTAGCTGATCTAACGTTGATGGCAATCTCATTGTATGAAACCAAAAATCAGAAAAATTTGTATAATTAGGTATCCCAGAACTATTAGTTAAGCAATTATAAATTGTTATTTGTTGACCATTCGGATAATCATGTAGATATTTTCCTACGTAATCGTCTATATTCAATTTTTGCTTCTCATGCAATTGAAGTATAGCCATAGCTGTAAATGCTTTCGTGAGTGACCCTATACGAAATTTTGTTGTTGGCACATTTGGAACGCTATGCTCCCAATTCGCCATACCAAATCCTCTGTTTAAAAGAATATTCTCATTAGATGCAATTAAAATAGTACCATTCAAATAACCGTTTCGATTATAAGAATCTACCCAATTATTTAATCGTTCCTTTATTGGCATGTGAGTTTCTCCTTACTAGAATGATTTATCATACTTTATATTGATGGATTTTCCTTGCCTGATGAGTTGCCAAATCCGCATATCTTGTAGGGATTGGTAAACGGCTATCTTTTTCAATAAAATACATCGTTATATTAGTAGCCGTATCTAAATCAATCTCGTTACCACATGAAACAAATATCGGTTTAACATCCTTTCTACTTCTTAAAGCACGACCATATACTACCTCATCAATCACAATATCAGTAAACGCCCCAGCTATATTTTCTGGCATTATAAAATCTGTGTTCTCTATTTTATAATAAGTTTTGGCAACACCAATTGTCGGTTTTTCCAAGAAGAATGAGGCATGTGTAGCAATGCCCATATGACGACTATGCAAATAACCATTTCCATCAAACATATAAAGGTCTGGATTCGTTCTCAACTTTTTTACAGCCTCTAATACAAGAGGCAATTCACGAAAGGCTAAAAACCCAGAAATATATGGAATGGTAATTTCATTTATGTACTCAATTTGTTCAACGATCTTTTTGGAATTAAAATCAATAACTTGAATGCAACAAGCTCCATATTCTTTATTATTTTCAACCCAATAGGCAATATCTACTCCTGCAACGAGTTTAATTTGATTAGCTGAAAAATTGTTTTGTAGGGAAATACGCTTCCTTAATTCATTTTGTTGCGATGTATAATTTAGGATCATTTCTTCCATTTCCATGAAGATATCTTCTCCTCTATATATAAATATACTATCATGATACATAAATAACGGTATTTATCAAGGGATATATTGTAATCCAACACAAAAACCTCCAATCCATACACGTACTGTGAATTTTGCACAATACGAAAAGATTAGGAGGTACGAAAATAGCTCATGTCTTTCTTTCTATTCATCTATTATCCTCTACTAGGAGTTGGCCTTTTATGATACGTATCGTAGTCATAGGAATGAGTAAAATTCCTTTCAATTACTTTAATTCGAATGGACATTCCTTCTCCTACATTGGTGTTGATAGAAAACTGACCATGAAAGGCCTGTACCCTATCTTGCATTCCCCTGATGCCCATTGACTCAGCAAGAATGATGTCATCCATTTCACATCCCACACCATCATCAGAATAAATAATTTCAAAGCCCTCTTCTGTTTCTAACAGATGAATTTCGACAGTGTTGGCATACGAATGTTTTAACGCATTGTTTAACAACTCTTGGAAGAGCCGATAAATCATCAAGTTTAAACGCTCATCCTCTAAATATAGACGATCAATTGTGTAAATTAAAACAAAATCAGCACGCTTATGAACTTTTTGAATAAGCTTCTCAAGCGCAGCATTTAAGCCTAATGTATCTAATAATGGCGGCTTTAAATTTTCACAGTAGCCTCTTAAATCATTTAAAGATGTAATCATGTGTTCATGAATCTTAGTAAGACCCGATTGAATATCCGTCTTTTTCTTCGCATGGATAAATACATCCATCTCTCTAGCAATATGGAGCTGCTCTTGTAAAACGGTATCATGAAGCTCTTGAGCTAATTGGTATTTTTCTTTTTCAAATCGTAGCCAAAGTAGCTTATTGAGCCACGGTAACTGACTTTTATCAGCCTCTTTCATATGCTTTAACTGTTCTAATAGATCTTCCACCATTTTCGTATTTTCTATAAAATTATTTACATATAAAAGCAATAATTCAAGCCATAATAATTCCTCATCCTTTAGATAAATAGATTTATTATGGTCTACGACTAATATTCTTTTATAATTTACATCTTGGTGGATAAAAGCAATATAAAAATGCTCTGTCTTCTTTATATCTCCCAATCGGAGTTGCTCAAGCTGTATTTCGTTCAATTGATTTTGAGTAAATTCTTTTGATGTGCTTGTGGAAGTAACTTGATGTCTTTGCAAATCGTAGGTTAATACGGAAACATGTTTAATCTCAAGGTGTAAAGCAATTTCTTGAACAAATCTCTCAAGCAAGTCTTCAATCTTTACGACCCTTCCAATACTATCAACTGTCGTATACAATCGATGAATATAATCCCCTTTTGTTGAAAAAAGAATTTTTCGCTTATGATAATCTATTTTCTCTTTAATATAGAAAAGTGCGATTAAAGAAAAGAACGTAAAAAAGAAAATTTTCGCCATGCTTGAAATAGATAAATCAGTTAGCCAATAAAGACCCATTAACAGCCAAATTGTAAAAACAAATGAAAAATTAAAATAATGACGTAAACGGGTAATAAAGTACTCCATATCAAATATACGTTCAGTAAGCTGTGTACATATAAAGCTGTATGGTATGAATATCAAGAATAAGGAAGCTATATCGGCCGAGAGTATTTGTTTATTGAAAAATATTTTTGGCAGCGCATATAGGAACAGAAATGGTAGAAACGGGATGATGATACTACTCAATAAGATTTTTAACTGTGGTGTTTTAAATTTAAAGTAACTTATTCCCAATATACCTAGAATTACAATTAGCAAAGTGAAAAATATACATAAAGTTAAACTAGAGAATATAGGATTGGTAAAAGGATATAATATACTACAAATACTTAAAAAAACAGCAATCAAAGGAAGTATATAAAATATTTTAATATTGTTAATAAATATCCATTTTAAATTCAAAAACAAAAAGTATTTCTTTAGAAAGTGAATTAATAGGACTAGGCACAATAGCATACTACTTCGGTTTACAATAGTACCGATATTATCCAATCTACCTGACACTCCTATACTAACATAAGCCAATGAGACAGTTAGAATAAAAAATATAAGTAAATTCAATAAAGGATTATCTTTTTGTTTAAAATATAAATATAGAGAAATTATTAGCGTTAAAAAATAGTAACAAGTTGGTGCTATTAGAACATAATAAAATTGTTGGGGAATATCTTGTGGCTTTATGTGTACATAAATTAAGTTACCATTGGGTTTCTTTATCGTTAAGTCATTGGCTGCTCGTAATACGAAGTCATACTTTATATTAGAAATATTATTGATCTCTGTTCCATCTACATTTAAAATAATATCTCCGGCTTCAATTTGTTGTTTAGTAGCCCAATCTCTGTAATATGAATCTACCACTAACCATTCTCCATTTTCTTCCTTAACCTCAATATTTATAAAAGACTTGCTATAAGTTACATAAAGTAAATAAAAACCAATTATTAAATAAATACTTATTACAAGCAAAAACCACTTACTTTTAATATTACTTAGTACCAAAGGCGAAGATCTACACGCAGCAGCTCTACATCAAAAGATTCTAGAATTGCCTTTTGTTCAAGTTCTGTAACGCCAAATAGAGAAGCTTTTTTTTCTTTTAACAAAGTTACCAAAGACGGATTTTGCTCCAAATATTGAATCATGTTAATCATAAAATCTCCTCATTTCATTAGTTTTTTTAGTTACACTTTCTGGAATACTCATCATATTGAGTTTTAACTTCACGTTACCAATTACCTCCAAGGAATTAATAACCAAAAATGTAACTATACCTCCATTATACTATCGTTTTACTTTTAATCAACAATATTTTCTATAATTCGCTAAATAAACAATAGATTACGTAGCACTTTCACACAATGTACCAATTTTTTAAATATTTATCTTTAACACTATTTTAAACTTCCATACCTAAATATCATTTCTAAATTTAAAATAAAAAAGCGTATTCCTTCTACTCTTTAAAAGTCGAAACACGCCAATGTTTTATAATTTATCTTTTAAAAGAAACTACTTTTAGTACTTGTCCAATTTCCCCCAATGATTCGATTTGCCATATAGCTTGATAGTAAGGGTATTCATTAACAAGTTCACAAGGAAGTGTTTTAGAACATTTTAGTAAATCAAAAGCAGATATCTTTAAGTGCAAAACATTTTTTATTTTGACTAAATCTTTTAATCCGCCAATGGGTAAAGCTGTTAACACAATGCTACAAGTTTCAATAGGGTTATCTAACTCCCCTTCCTCTAACTCACTAACACAACCGCTATCTATCCAACTGTTAAAGTCTACGGCAATAATAGTTGCATTTTGTGGATTCATATCTCCGCAATCCAAGACGTATATCTTACTCTCTTCATCATTTAGTTCCATTAAAAAGACATTGCCGCCACCATCATCGCCAATAGCAACGTAACCTTTTGCATACTCATTTACTTCCCAAGTTTCGTTTCGCTCTATAAGATCCTCAGTACCATAAATCAACACACCACCAGCAATGGAAAAGCCATTAGTGTTTTTTAGTAAGCTTCTATATGTAACAGGTAGTCTAATATTCATTTTATCTTCTAGACTACGAATTTCATTCTCACTTGCTGGGGCATTTTTAATTAAATCAGAAATATTATTTAAATTAAACATTGTTGTTCACCACCTTGTAATCTATACCTACTGGATTACTATTCACTTCTCAAAATTCAATTAATATTTTTGAAAAATCAATGCTATCGTTTCTGTTCCTAATCTGTCTGGTAAATTTCAGCTTCTTTTAGATTCATATATTTATTTACCTTTTTTATGTATATATTAAGTCTATTAATCTATTTAGCGGGCAGACACTCCCTATTAAACCACCGAAGCTCTTCTAACGTTAAATGGATCCACGTTCCCTTCTTCTAACATATCCTCAAATTTCTCTGCTCCATGTTTTGCAAAATAATCATATTCGGACTGCGAAATAAAAAATGCTAACAGCAGTTTTCCATCCTTTTCGTTAGAGTCTGTAAGGACCGTACTATATTCTTCCGGAAAAGCATACAGCTCAGTAAAATAGACAGCACTTTTATTATATTTATATACAAAAGCAGCATCAATGTTCTCTATTCCACTTATCGCTAAGCCTCTCCCTATATGCATTTGATTTTGGACACAGTAAAATAACGTATTTGCAAGAATATAGCCCGAACTATTAAACGCTCCATCAACTACCATAGAAATCTCAATATAATCGCCCGTTATTTCGGTAAATTTACTCAAACCAAGTGTGGTATAAACCAAACATTCTTCAAAGACATTTTCATACTTCAAAATTTGGATACTTGGCATTTTTTCACTATATTTATACACCTCCCGATCGATTGGCTTTCCTAAAAATTTAGTGTAATGATCGAAGTAAAGAGTTCCATAGTTAATCATCTAATTTCTCCTTTAGTTCCTTCTAAACTATAATCTAATTAATTTACTTACCAATAATTCTATTCAAATTTATGTGCCAAAGCCCATACCCCATATTTATTATAAAATAAGTGATCTTCTGGAATATGCCTACAGTCACTGTATCTTAAAACAAAAATTGGGTGTTCTTCAGCTAAACTAAATGTAGAACCGTCCTCTAAATATGGCTTTTCAATTAGATTGTATAAGCAAAAAATTTGCATGAGCTCTTGAGCATATTCTATCGATACCTGATTTTTAAAAGTAATAACATCTGGTAACCCAAAACAATGCATGCCACATGTATAATAGAAATCATCCTCTTCAGCTACAGTAACAAAAGCTTTAAAAGTTTCTGGTATTTCTTTTTTGCTATTTATTATTGACCAGCTTTCAGGAGTTGTCGCAGTACCAGAAACTTCAACTTTAACTCCCAATCCCCCTGCTTTTAAAAGCACATTAGAAACTTCTATTAATTTAATAAGATTATCAATAGTCCCACCATTACCAATTAAATAGGCTGTAAGAAAATGATTTTGTATTTCATTCAATTGTTCTTTTGTAAATGCATTACCTCCAGCTATTTCAAAAGCTTCTGCTAAATTTTCATCATGACCATAGATTTCTATTTCATAATTCATATTGAGGTTATCTAGTTTAACAATACGATTTCCAATCAATACAAACTCATCACTACTTCTTATTATCATTTCGATCATTTCACTTTTGTTCTTCCATTTGCCAGGTATACATAAAATAATTTGTGGTTCTTCCATATAGATCTCCTTTGTTGAAATTTAGTGAGATATTCGCTATTTCTTGTTTCTTTGCAATGAATTTAAAAATATTTCACTCTCATATTTTTCTGCTAAATCGAGTACAAAGAAATTTTTCACAAATTCATTAGAATAAGTCATATTAAAAATAATATCAGTTTCTAATAAAGGCTTTACTATATCAATATTTCCTTGTTACCGCTATGAATAAACGGTTTGTATTTGGTCAATGTAATAATTTAACGAGCTCTATTTATTAATACTATGATTTTTCTTTACTCAATGTAACTATTCAAATCTTATAAAATTCTTCTACCGAAATGACTTCCATAGACGTACAATAAAATTCAATAAATTCGAATCCATCATTTTCACCATATCCACTATCATCATGTACATGATAACGCTGGCTGCTCACCAAACCTTGCTCTTTCATATCATGAACAATTAAGTCCCTAGACAGTGGAAAAGTTGTTGCTTTTCTTATTGTTAAATCGTCAACATGATGATATCTAATCCTTATTTTGAAAGGTTCTTTTGTTTCTATAAAGGTAATATGAAAGGTAAGATCCAGTGTTCCAACATAATTATCTTCAACATCATTTTCAACATTATATTCAATCTTTACGATTCTCTCGTAAACCCAAGCACCATCTAATCTCTGTTTAATTAGTTCTTTGTTTTTTAAATGCACTATGCTCTAACCTTCTTTTCATTTAGTCTAAGGTATAACCAAAACCAATCAAGCTCCTATTATCTGTGCTTTTTTGCAACCTCACTATCTGGTTTTATTTTCAAGACTTTTTCAGCCAGCATTTTAGCCTCTTGATCATTTAATAATTTATCAGGTATAGCATTAAAAAATAATAAAAATTCTTTAAGCTCTACATCATCTCCATCCCAGTCGATTGCCTTTTTAGCGTGATAAAATGCTGCCTGATAAGCCCCCTCTAAATGACATAATGGGTGAGATAAAATAATTGAAGCTATATAGTGAAGGAAAGCTGTTTCCCTACATTTTAATAAATCTAAAACAAAAGAATAATATATAATACTTTCTGATTTATAACACAACTCCAATATATAATCCTCAAATTCATCTTTAGTCAAACCATCCACTAAAGCTTTCGCTTCTATAAATTTTAACGAAAGAATGCAGTTTTCTAACCTAATTTTCATTGTAGTTTCACCTCTTATAAAGCTGAATCATTGTCTACATAAAATTTCCTTAATTTATCTTCCATATATATTCCAGGAATATCTAACTTAACATATCCTTTCATTATGATACACTCTTTTTCCTACTTCCTTCTCTCTGCTAATTCCGATAATTAATAGTTCATGCATAAAAAAGAATGAATTTCTTCTACAGAAATATTTCACAAAAAAATTACGATACCTTAGTTTTCCTTATAAAATCCTGATAATTATCATTTAAAGTTTCATTAACAAAGTTTTTTCAACTATAGCCAGTTGTTGAAAGAACAAAATAACAATCGAAAGGATGATTATATGAAGCAAAAGCTCTTACCCATATCTGCAAAAGAGCGGATTGAAACACTCGATGTATTAAGGGGGTTCGCATTATTAGGAATCATATTAGCCAATATTGTTTGGTTCCTTTACCCCGTCTATATGCAGGAAGATTTAAGTTTTAAAAATGAATGGACTTCTTTTTGGAATGACGCCGATTATACAGTTAAAACTATTCTTACTATGTTTGTCGATGGAAAATTTGTCATGCTCTTTTCCATGCTATTCGGTTTTGGCATGGTCATCATGCAGGAAAGAGCTGCCGCAAAGCAACTAAATTTTTGGGGAATTTATTCTAGACGACTTATTGCGTTATTTATTTTCGGTTGTATCCATGCCTATTTCATTTGGTTTGGAGATATTTTAACAGACTATGCAATTTTAGGATTATTACTCCTTCTCATGCATAAGTTAAAACCCAACGCTATGTTAATCATTAGCTTAACTTTATATAGCTTACTTTTGGGATCATTAACGTTTGGAGCTCTATCTTCCGATTCTACTACGACAATGTCAATGCCTATGTCAGAGGAAAGTCGTCAGCTCATGCAAGTTACGATCGATGCTCATCAAAATGGAAATATTCAAGAATTAATGGATGCTAATTTTATAGAAAGAACTTTTTATACAATGCGTAATGGGCTATATATTCTTTTTCTAGGCAACCCTATATTTTATTTATTTTCAAATCTTCCGTACTTACTAATGTTCTTATTCGGAGCAGCTGTTGCGAAGAAAAAATGGCTTCATCGTTTTGAAGAATACCGAAAAGGATTTTTCATTACGTGGTTACTAACATTGATTTTTGGTGGGACATTAGGCTGGATCTTACCTTTCTTTTCAGAAAATTTTTCTGCTGTCCAATATATTAGTTCGCCACTCCTAACAATCTTTTATGCCATTAGCTTAATCTTTATTTATCAAACGGTGAAAGGGAAGAAAATTTTACAGTGGTTAGCGTTCCCAGGAAGAATGGCATTCACAAACTATATCGGCCAATCTATTATATGTACATTTTTATTTGGACCATTTGCATTCGGCGTATACGGAAAATTGCACTTAACGACAGCTATCATCATTGCCATTGTCATTTTTGTTTTCCAAGTGATTTTTAGTAAGCTTTGGTTATCCAAATTCCGCTTTGGGCCGTTAGAATATGTTTGGAGGTCATTCACTTATTTAGGTATTAATAAGGAATCTAAAAATGCATAGCTTATGTGCTTGCGAGTTCTCGATAAAATTTAGGATTCTTTTTGATAAAATGAACTACGGGGCTGCCAGTTGACAGCCTCCCTGTTCCATCAAGCCTGTCTTTTTATTTCACTCAATGGGAATTAACAGGAATTTTCATAGTTTGTATATTTTGAAAGATCATTTATTGCAACAAGAAAGGATTGATAAAAAATGAAGCAATCATTAAAACAGACGATAGCTTTACAAGCCGTAGAGGAGTCAGTTACTTATACGGATAGTAAATTAGGCGGACAACCTTATTGTAAGTTAGGTGATAGCTTTCCTGTACATAGTAGTGGCACACCTTATATGTTTTTGGCACAGCTTAATTTTTCTCAGCTACCTTCGCTTAAAGATTATCCACAGCAAGGGCTTCTACAGTTTTTTGTGTTGGCAGATGAGGATTATGGTGTTTACGAGGATGGTTATTATTGTCGCTATTATGCGGACTTTGAGCCCTCTCATGATTTAGAGCCTTTTTCTGACGAGGAAATGGAGTATGAGCTATGTGAACCAATTATCTTTGGTGGCCCTTATGCATTTACAGCAACATTACGAGAAGAGTTAGTACCGTACACAGATCCTCGCTCCGTTCATTATGACTTACCAATGGAGAACCCTGCATATTCAAAGTATTTTGATCAAACAGATGGTAGTGGCACGAAAATAGGTGGCTATGCATTTATGTATAAAAATAGTTTTGATGAGAATAATGGCAAGGCTGAGCTGCTGTTTCAATTAGATATGGAGGGTGATGCACAAAAGACATATGCCATGATAGCAGACTCTGGCACATTGCAATTTTTTATAGAGCGAGATTCTCTAATCGCAAAGGATTTTTCTAAACTTTATTATTATCTTTACAGTTTGTAATAGAAATCGTATAACTAAGGCAGTGGCAACTTCTCGTGTAAATATGCCTCAATCGAAAGAGTCAAATAGCGCCCACCTAGTTATATATCCATTGCCTCCTGCGTATTCCAACACTTCTCTTATTCTATCGCAATCCAAATACCAAAAATATACATTTTATCACTTTCTTAAATAACGAATCAACCAAACTATTCGAATCTTCAACATTAGCATAAAGCAAGCGTATGATTTCCACCCGCTAGTTCCGTTGATTCGGGTTATATACTTACTCTCCGAATGATAGTGTGGTGTTCACGAAATACATGAATTAAACCAGTTCCATTTCTAACAAAAAAACCATGTAGAAAAGAAAGTTTATTCTTCTCTACATGGAGTATTGGAATCCCATCGCACTGCATCCGACAATTACAATTTCTAGAATTATAACCTTATTTCCCTATTTTCACCTGTCTCTGATTTCACTGTTTATTTTTTTTTTCTTTCTAGAGGTATACAATAGATCTTCAACAACTTTTAGATTTTTTTTCAATTGTTTCGAGTAAATAAGTACATCTCCATTTACATACTCAAATCTAAATGTCCTTGTGGATAAAATTCTTATTTTTTCTTCAAAGAAACCATCTCTAATAATAGTATGAGCAGTCAAATTGTCATTATAAGAATATCTGTCAACCATAAACGTTTCTTTGTTCCTATCATCGTCCCTTTTGTAGAATAATATTTTTTCTATCACAGATCCTTCATATATTATACAATGTACTTGGCTTAAAACCATTTCACCAGCCCTATTACTACGAAATCTAAGACAGATTTTCTTTTCAGTTTCATTTATTATGAAAGAACTCCCCCACCCCTTATTTTCAGCGTCATAAGAAAAATACAGTTCATTGTTTTTCAACTTATTCACTACAATTCCTTCCTTAGATTTCGGTTCCTTTTTATAAATTTTTGGTTTTGGTAATTGATCTAATTCATATTGATATGGGTATATTTCTAGATAAGAATTGCTCCAAATAATCGTTTCATTTTCAACGTCTTCAACTTGATGATGCAACACATTGTATGAGGAACGATATTCCTCGAATATTTTTACAATCATCTCGTAATCTTTTTCTATCATCTTGTACACTTCCCTAAATTTTCAGTTGTTCTTGTTTAAGTGGGTTTCTCCTATCACGTCCCATTTTAGGGTTTCAAATGTGATAATGAAAGCCTAATTCTCTCCTCAAGTTCAGATCCCACATGGGCCTGAAAATAATGCTCACTTGCATTCCAAAAAAACCACCTGATTCAAAACCATGAGGAGAAAAATTCGAGAAACAACCATATTCCTCATTTACTTTATAAAAATAAATTTCCATAATATAGCCCTCAAAAAAATCTAAAGGTATAATTAACCACTAGTAAAAACTCTTCTTTAACCAATAACCTAGCCTTCTAAACTTTTTAACCACCTAATATAGTAGCTGAACTGTTCTTCGATTTTTACAAACCTCAAATCATTGTCAAATTCAAATATGTCAACTATATCTTTTAATCTAGCTGGTTCTCCAAATTTTATTTTATATGCTAAATGTCCCGTACCCATCGATAGTTGCATTTGAGATGGATAAACATTTAACGCAGCCCCATTACACATAATCTGTATATGTTTATCCTCTAGATGTTGTCGCAGGCTTTGAAGTGCTAGGAAAAAGTTTTCATGTTTGAAACTTATTGTGTCACCTAATATTAATAGTTCTATTAAAACCATTTCTTCATCATCTGGACATTCCTCATATAGTTTCAAAATACTATCAAATATTTTTCCGTCATTCATAGCAAGTTTTATAGTTTTACTTTCATAAGTCAAAATATCACCTTCCAAATAGTAGATTAGGAATCCCCCAAGGATTTATGTCACTCTTTTAATATAGGCTTGAATTTTATTACAAGTATAACATTTATTTCAGAAAAAACTTTACCGCTTATCTACCTGGAGATTTTTAGGGGGTATTTTTTCTGAATTCATCACTTTCTTTCGAACTTTCACAAAAGAGTTGACTATACTCAATAAACATTTGAATCAGAACGAGGCTCGATCTTCCTATTACCTATCTCATTAATTGAGCTTAAAATCAGATCATATCCATAAACTGTTTCATTATTCTCATCTGTTAACTGAACCCCTTTTAAATGAACCTTGTAGATACCGTTAGGAACACCAGTTTTTTTCCACCCAAGATAATTTTCCCAATCCCAAAATACAGCCATATCCGCAACATACAGGTCTCCTGTTATATTTAAAAAATAATATTTATCACTGAACATAACTTTCCTCATTTTTTCTTCAGGCGTCTCATTAATAAATATACGCACTAAATATGCCCCATCGTCGATACCCATAATCGGTAAAGCGATTCCTTTATCCAGCACAATATCACCTTTATCAGTATTCGTAAATTCATGTAGTATATTTTCTCCATCATTGATTTCCCTATCAAAAATAGTTAAAATACCTGGATAATCAAATAGAACAATCCCATTGAAATCAACATCTACTAGTATAGATTTAACCATCCCATTCCCCTCCTGAGTTATCCTTACTTTTATTTTTATACCGTCAGACTTATTTTTAATGAGCTTCCTTAGGTGTAACATCCTCAGCAAGTACTTCTCCCGTTTTAGGAATCCGCAAATCACCTTTAATATGAGACACCGAAACCAAGTTTTCACTCGTAACTTCAAACAATTCTTCTGCATTAGCATTCCATGGTCCTTGTATCTTACCTATATCATTTTTTAACTTAATTAGGAGTAAAATTAAAGGGCTTCATTTAAATTTCTAGGACAAACTACTATCAACTAGTGGGCAACAAGAAAAGTAAAAACACCTAGAATTTAATAAGTCTAGGTGTTTTTATGAATCAGATTACTTTCAATTTTCAACCAAACATTTTACACAGGAAAAGTTACTTATTTTCAATCTGTTAATATATAATAAAGGTTACTATTTCAAATCAATTAATCAACTTTAAAAAGAGCCCATTTGAGCAAAACTACTCTTCCCTGTATTCTTCGAGCATTTCAAGAAACTCGAATAAATTGTCAGCAATATCAATGTGTGTATATGGCAATTCAGCTTCTTCATCCGGCTCATCAAAAAAACATGCACAAACTGTAGGTTCTTTGAAATTAAAATCCAAATATAGAATGTTACCTGATCCATCTTCCCCAAACGGAATATGTAAGTTATCCCCCAAAACATTCTGCTTTATCATAAAAAGTACATTTTCAGAAATAGAACTTTCGGTTTCTTTTGCCAATAGTGGATATAAAAAGCTGATATTAAATACTTCTTCATCTTCGTCATAGATAGTATTTTCTTCTGGTGCTCCACCGTTTGAAAATTTATAAAATTCGATATAAGAATCTGGTAACTTTTTTTCTATAGTTTTTTCTAACTTACCAAAATCATCCTCTAATACTGGCCGTTTATTATATCTACTAATGAATTTTATTTTTCTCATAATTTCCTCCTAGTGACATAGTCCAGCTTTCTTTATCTTTTTCTATATTTTTGAATTTTTTTTGCGCTCCATTAGGTATAGCCCTTTGATTCTCCCAATCTCTTGACTAAGAACTTTGTACTGCATTGATGCTGTCTAATGTTCTTGCTCTGAGCGAGAAGCTATGATTTATGACGCATTTCCCATTTCATTACGAACTACATCGATTTTTGCACCTACCTAATCTACTCGTAATCCAGTGGTCATTCTGCCACTCCAATTATTTGTCCAGATGAGTCTCGCTCTAGTTTTACGATCACATTCTCATTGGCAGTCTATTATTCACCTTCATTTTGTTTCGGAAAATCTCTTAATGTGCAATGAAGAGTACCCCTTATATGTCTTTATCACAAGTGATGCATCATGCCCAACAAAAATATAATAATCTCTTTCGCCTTACGAATTAATCTCTTCATAAAGACCTGGACCATTGCGAAAAATTGGAGCAAACTTATTATCAAGATTGACAGGGTGAAACAATCGCCTCTTCTATATTCTTTTCTGATATAATTAGATGTTCTGACATAATATCAAATACTGATTATTTCAATGTCAGTATTGATTTCTTGCTTGATCGAACAAACAGACAAGATAGTAATGTTGAAAATAGTAAAATACAAAAATAAGTTAGATTTTAACGAAATTGCAGAGAATTGCAATTAAGTAAAGTTACAATTCTCCGCATTTTTATTTTGCAATTAACAACTAGAGGCGAAGTATTCCTATCACTTCTGATAATTCGTTAGATTAAAGGGCGATATATATCTTTCCAGTAAGGAATCATCTCTTCTGAAAAAATATAAATAAAATCATTAGAAGATAGGTTTCCTAAATTATCTAATGCTATTCCAAACTTGAAATATATTTTATAGTTTCTGTTTATAAAATACTCTTCATTTTTTAAACTATCCAATTTAGATCCGAGCTTTGATACCAATTTATTATCAATAAAAAATTCCTCTTTACAATTAAAAGCTAGTTGAATTAACTGTCCTTTTTCATTATACATCGCTTGACTATTCGCCCTGTTTTCTGTAGTTATACCCTTTTTATTATTCTTGCTTATTTTTAAAGGAATTCCCAATATTTTTTCAATTCCACTCGGTTGCATGCCGAATTTTAATGATCCTACAGATTGATACGGAGTAATTTCATATTTAAAGTTTTTTTGCTGATCTTCAAGACTTCTAAATTGAAAACCTACTTTTATTTCTTTCTCGTAAATATTTTTTTGGTTATCTGCATAAATTGTTAATTGAATTCCATCATCAGGAAAATCTAAGCCATAAATCAACATGTTGTACTGAGGAAATATATAACATCCATCAACAATATACGGATTTTCTTTGAATAAAAATTGCTTTGATTCATTCATTAAATCAATTTTTTGTGTATTCAAGAAAAAACTCTTAGGATTATTTACAGAAATACTTACTAAAACATCATCTACAAAATGAAATATAAAATCATCTTGATATTGAAATAATTCTTTTCCATTGACACTTTTCGTATCCAATTCACCTATGATATTGTGTAAGTCTGAAGATGTCATAGATAGCTCTACTTCGTTTATTCCTATTTTAGGTAATATTTTCAACTCTCTTCTCATATCTTCTACCTCATCTACAATTTGTTATCTAGAAAATCTTTTTATTCTGCATTGGTTATAGATACATTGCCTCCTGCGTATTCCAATACTTCTCTTATTCTATCGCAATCCAAAGACCAAAAATACCCATTTCCACACTTACTCTCCGAATGATGTTGTGGTGTTCACGAAATACCTGAATTAAAGTAGTTCCATTTCTAACAAAAAACCATGTAGAAAAGAAAGTTTATTCTTCTCTACATGGAGTATTGGAATCCCATCGCACTGCATCCGATAATTACAATTTCTAGAATTATAACCTTATTTCCCTATTTTCGTTTCGCATTACCTGTCTCTGATTTCACTGTTTATTTTTTTTTTGCCTTTCTAGAGGTATACAATAGATCTTCAACAACTTTTAGATTTTTTTTCAATTGTTTCGAGTAAATAAGTACATCTCCATTTACATACTCAAATCTAAAATAATATGGTACCTGTAGTTAGGACACTTGAAAAAGAGTGTGCTAACTGCGGGTATTTTTTATATACTAGACTTTCAAGATTAAAGGACGAACTAG